>JAISYB010000013.1 GCA_031270215.1 Streptococcaceae bacterium
ATATGCAAAAAGTACAGCGATTCTATTGCAAAGTTCAAAATGATGTACTATAATTAGAGCATAAGATCAGGTCTGGAATGCTCGAGGGCGCCGGGCCATTTTTGTTTTTAGGAGACCAAATGAAACCATTTTCCACTCACAGACAACAGTTATCAACTTTACGAACACGAGGATTAAAAACTGGAAACGGTTCTAAATCAATGAGATATTTAGAACAAGAAAACTATTACAACATCATAAATGGATATAAAGATATTTTCCTAAAACGCGATAATCAAGGAAATATTATTCAACCAGAATCTTATATACCGAATGCTCATATTGATGAAATTTTCGAACTTTTTACCTTCGACAGAGAATTAAGAAATATTTTAATTAAATATTTACTGATTTTTGAATCACATTTAAAGAGTTCTATCGCATATCGTTTTTCTGAATCGCACAAGGAAACTACAGCGTACTTATCTATGAATAATTTTAACACCAATCCTCAAAAGACAAGAATCGTACTAAAACAGATTGCCACTTTATCTAATATTATTTCAAATAAAGTTGATAATCGTTCTTATAATTCTGTCAAACATTACATTGATAACCACAACGGAGTGCCTTTATGGGTGCTAGTCAATTATTTAACAATTGGTAATATGTCTTATTTTTATCAAATAATGACTGATTATGACAGAGAAAAAGTCACCAAAGATTTTAACAATAAATTCAATCGCGAGCATAACTTTTCGCAACTTTTGATTTTAAATCCTGATGATTTAGATGGAGTAATAAAAAAAATAAATTTATTCAGAAACGTATGCGCACATGAAGAAAGACTATATAATTACAAAACGAGTGATGTTGCTCATAGAAATATTTTTAATTATTTCAATATTCCGAGCAGCATTAGCAACAAAACACTCTTTTCTTTATTGATTTTATTGCGTTCCGTTATTTGTAAAAAAGATTCAAAAAGGCTTCACAGAGAAATTAAGCATTTAATTGATGATTATAGTTGCAAATTCACCTCTGTCAGTATAATTGACATAATGAATGAAATGGGATTCCCACAAAATTGGGAAAGTTATTTAGAAGCAATATAAAAAACTACACCCTCCCTCGCCAAAGTGAAAGTGTAGTCCAATCGAAAAAATCGCCCCTCAAAAAGGCTTATTTTTTGTACCCTAATTATACCAATTGAAAGGAGAAAACTCAATGTTTGTTGTTAAAGTAGATGAAAACAAGTATAAATTTAATGAACGTTATAAAGACAAATACACAGACAAATGGCGTACTGCTTCAGTTACTCTTGATAGAGATACACCGCAATCAAGAAAAAAAGCTAAAGCATTGATTGATGAGAAGATAAATAACCAGAAAAAAGTAGTAAAAAATATCACTTTAGAAGAATTAGTTGAGCAATGGAAAAACAATCATTACAAGGGCTTAAAAGAGACTTCTAAGCGTTCTTACGGTTCTGCCTTAAAAGTTATCCAAAAGAACATAAAAAGCGATATAAAGGCTAAAAATATTGATACTAAATTTATCCAAAGCTTTTTCGATTCTGAAGAGATTTCAAAGTATTCAAATAACTACATTTTAATAATGAAAATAGTTTTAAAAATGATTTTTGACTATGCAGAAAATCTTGAATATATCGAAAACAATCCCTTAAACAAAGTAAAAGTCACTATGAAAAAAGATACTCAAAGTAAAATCGAAATTATCAATAAAAAATTCCTAGAAAAATCAGAAGTAAAAGTTTTTTTAGCAGCTTTCACAAAAAGACAATATCGATTTAAATTAACAACTGAATTTCTTATTTTAACTGGTTTACGTTTTGGAGAATTGCAAGCATTAAGAAATATTGATATTGATAAAAACATTTTGACCGTCCAAAGAACTTTTCAAGCTACATCAAATGTTCAAAGTCCTGAATTTACCTCTCCAAAGACTTCAAATTCTTATCGCAAAATCGAGATATCCGATCGCTGTATAGAAATAATTAAAGAAATAAATTTCGAGAATAGCATTTTACAACAAGATGAATTATTTTCGGATAACGGCATCATATTTTGTTCTAAATACGGCGGAGCAATTTCAAACACCAACTATAATCAAGTGCTGAAGCGTGTAATAGCAAAAACTGAGATAGATAAAAATATTACAGCACACTCCTTGAGACATACCCACGTTTCTTTATTGGCTGAGCAAAATATACCTGTCAAAACTATTGTTGAAAGAGTTGGTCATGCAGATGAAAGAATGACTATTTCTGTATATACTCACGTCACAAAAAACATGAAAAGTGATTTAGTTGATAAGCTAAATAATCTAAGTTTCTGAAATTCTTGCTACTTTCTTGCTACTTTTGACTATTTTAGACAAACAAAAAGCCCTGTACCGCTTGATAAATAAGGGATACAAGGCTTGTAAAATTACATTTGTTTGTTATAGTATTCTACGATAAGCGCTTCATTGATTTCAGGGTTGATTTCATCGCGCTCTGGCAAACGCGTTAGCGTTCCTTCAAGCTTTTCAGCATCAAAAGTTACAAATGCTGCACGACCTAAAATAGCTTCTACAGCTTCTTTAATCGCTGGAACATTTTGTGATTTTTCGCGAACTGAGATGACTTGTCCAACTTCAACGCGATATGACGGAATGTCAACTCGCTTACCGTCAACTAGGATATGACCATGATTAACAAATTGACGTGCTTGACGACGAGTTGTTGCTAAGCCTAAACGGTAAACAACATTATCCAAACGACGTTCTAGCAATACCATAAAGTTAAAACCAAGCGTACCTTCTTTAATCTTAGCAGCTTGAACGAATAAGTTACGGAACTGACGTTCGTTTAAACCGTAAGTGTGACGTAATTTTTGTTTTTCAGCTAATTGCAAACCGTATTCAGAAAGCTTTGAACGGTTATTTGGTCCGTGTTGACCTGGAATGTATGGACGGCGTGCTAATTCTTTGCCTGATCCTGTTAATGAAATACCTAAACGGCGTGAAACTTTCCATGATGGTCCTGTGTAACGTGACATTGATAAATTCCTCCAATATGATGTATTGCAGCTAATTAGCTGCTTTGTTGGAGTAAAATAACGACAAGATTATTCCTTGTGATAACTAAGGTCGTGCAGTTTTAACTAACTTTCACCTTTGCAGCCGCGGTTACTCGTACCATTTTTAAAACTGTTGACGTGTTCTTTACTATCACGCTGCATTATTTTACACTCCTTTTATACTACTGTAAGACAACACGTGTGTCAAGCAGATTATTATAAAAGTTTGCGGTCGGTAGTCTATGAAATAAACGACAAGAAAAGTCGACTCACAAATTCGTGATGTGCCAACTTTTGATGCTGAAAATTTTGTAATTCTTTGATTTTTACTCACAAATTAGCTACTTCGTGAGTAATACTTCAAACAGGGATGCTCTTAAATCTTTATTTTCAATAGTATTGAGAATAGAAATGGATTTTGCAAGTGTTTCTACATTTGTTAACTGGTTAAATAAATCATCCTTAAGCGTATATTCAATTTGTGCAATGTCTAATCGATGATATAAACGTGATTCATAATTATCTACGCTTGAATGCATCACAATATTATTAACTCGGTGCTTGCCACCAACGATTGTTATATTGCCATCAACATTTTTTACGGAGGTAATGTGGCGCTTGCTGTCAATGTCTTCACACAGCTCAAATTCGTGATTTTCTCCTGGGAAAATATGCCAGTCTATTTGTCTTGTAGCATTATCCATCGCATCTGCGTTTAAGGGAATAATCGCTCCTGCTTTCACAAAGATAGGATATTCACACCTTTCACGATAAATATCAATGATTTGATTACCACTGTACTTCACTCCGGTAAAAAAGTCATACCATACACCTCCTGGCAACCAAACGGTTGTCTTTGACATTTGCAGTGCTTCAATACTTTTAGAAGTGATTGGTGCTATTAGCAATTCCGTTCCAAAGAAATATTGATTTTTAAATGTATAGGCTGCTTCATTTTCGGGATAATAATAATACATCGGTTTTATCAAAGGAAGTCCTTCCTCATGGGTGAGAACATTCATTGTGTAAAGGTAAGGGATTAGTTGGTGTCTGAGCTGTAAATAGTTTTTTACAATCTCCATAATCTCCTTCGGATAGCTCCAAGGCTCCTTACTTGTGAAGTTCGACATTGCACTATGCAATCGATTGATTGGCGAAAAAACGCCGTACTGAATCCAACGAAGAAATAGTTCATCATCACGATAGCCTCTCATATGACCGCCGATATCGTGGCTCCACCATGTATAACCTATATTACTAGCAGAGTTTGTGAAAAATGGCTGAAAGTCTAACGAATTCCAGCTAATAATTGTATCTCCAGAAAAACCGATTGGGTAACGATGACTTCCAGGACCTGCGTATCTCGAAAGAATGACATCATTTCTCCCCTTACGCTGTACGTCTAGGTAATGATAATGATTGAGCAACCATAGATAATCAATGCCACCTGTATCCGCCCCAGTGCCTTGCTGCCAATCTATCCACCAAAAATCGCAGCCTTGTTCTTCAATTGGGTGATGTACATCTTCAAAATATGCTGTTCTAAACAGCGGGTCATCAATTTTGAAAATCGCTGCTTCCTCAAGCTCGGTGTTAAGTCCCATTCTTTGCGCAACAGCAGGATATGTATCTTCAAATGCTCGAATGCCATCTGCTGGATGTAAATTTAGAGTTATCGCAAGCTTTCTTTTATGCAGCTCAGCAAAGAAAATTTTGGGATTGGGAAATAATGTTTTATTCCATGAATAGCCCGTCCAACCAGAACCAAATCTGTTTGGTATATCATTTACACGATGCCAATCCATATCAATAACCGATACCGACAAAGGCACTCGCTCGTCCATGAATTTATCCATCAAATCAATATATTCTTGCTGTTCATATGGCCAATACCTAGACCACCAATTACCCAACGCATACTTAGGCAACAGTGGTGTCGGACCAGTCAGGCGATAGTAGTCTTTAATCGCATGAAGATAATCTCTACCATATGCAAAGTAATACACATCTTCCAAACTTCCATGACGTTCAACTAAAGTATCCTTATCATTTAAAACAAGCGATTCATCCTTCAAAATACCGAAGCCATTTTTACCAATTATTGAATCCTCCAGTTCAGTTTCACCATTGACATTGTCTAAAGTTCTAGCTGTTCCCGGTAATACTTCTTCTGGTCTGCTACCGTAATACCAACGATTTCCATAAATACTATAGTTATATTTAACATCAATAAATAAATTCGCGGCTGAAAATGGTTGTTCCTTCTGATAGTAAAGATGAAATGCTTCTGTGATTATCTCAAGCTGAACCCCTTTATCAATTACATGATAGTCAACTTCATCAAGCTCACGATTAATCACTATTTGGGTGGGTCTGTCTTCAAATAAACCTGCTTCATCAAATTCTAAACGAATCAACCAGTTTGTTAGCAGCGTAAAACGATAATTCCTCCCTTTAATCATTTTTTCCATAATCAAACCTCCACTACAAAGGCTTCAAACGGACTAAGATCTAATGCGCTTAAAGAAGTAATCGTTTTTGGCACATTTGCGATAATGACAGATTTCACTGAATCGGTTAAATCAATCGTATTGACCTTTTCACTAAAATTACCTATTATTAACCAAGTTTTTCCAGCATAATGACGCTTATAGGCAAAAACTGCCTCAGGTACATCACTTACTAATTCAAACTCTCCCCAAACGACTATCGGATTGTCCTTGCGAAGCTTGATTAGTGATTGATAGGTGTAAAAAATAGAATTTTTGTCTTCAAGTGTTGCTGCAACGTTGATTGCTTTGTAATTTGGATTAACATGTAACCACGGCTTCCCCGTTGTGAATCCGGCGTTGTTAGAAGCGTCCCATTGCATTGGCGTACGCGCATTATCTCTTCCCTTCGCATTAATCGAATCAATGATTGCTTTTCGTGAATAGCCTTGTTCGAGCCGTTCGTTATACATATTAATGCTTTCAATATCGTCAACTTCAGAAATATCGGAAATTGGATAATTAGTCATACCAGTCTCTTCGCCTTGGTAAATATAGGGTGTTCCTTTCATCAGGTGCAAAATAATCGCTAACATTTTTGCGCTTTCAACTCGATATTCTTTATCATTCCCCCACCGAGAAACTATCCGTGGTAAATCATGATTATTCCAAAAAAGCGAGTTCCAGCCCTCATCACACCCTAGCTGTGTTTGCCATTTTGCGAAAACAGACTTCAACGCTGGAATACTTAATTTCTGAAGATCCCATTTGGCTTTGCCCGGCTGTTCATCCAAGCCAACATGTTCAAATTGGAATATCATAGACAATTCATCATTTTTTGGATTTGAATACTGCTTGGCAATTTCAGGAGTCGCTCCCCAAGTTTCACCGACCGTCAACAAGTCCTTGTTGCCAAACGTCGCATGGTTCATTTCCACAAGATAATCATGCAATTTTGGTCCATTGCCAGTAATCATTTGATCGGGTACCTTCGAGATTAAATCAATCACATCCATACGGAAACCGCCTATACCCTTATCAATCCAAAAATTCATCATTTCATATACTGATTGACGTAGTTTTGGATTTTCCCAATTTAAATCGGGTTGCTTCTTACTGAATAGATGTAAATAATACTGTCCTGCTTCGTCATCCCATTCCCATGCCGTGCCACTAAATGTCGAACTCAAAGCATTTGGCACGCCACCATCACTAGCTGGATTACGCCAAACATAAAAATCGCGATAGGCATTATCCTTTGATTTTCTCGACTCAATAAACCATGGATGCTCATCACTCGTATGATTGACAACCAAGTCCATAATAATTTTAATATCTCGCTCACTAGCTTCTGAAATCAATTGCTCCATATCGTCCATTGTTCCGAAGTCGTCCATAATAGCTTCATAATCTGAGATGTCATAGCCGTTATCATCATTAGGCGATTGATAGACCGGACTCAACCAAATGCCGCCAATTCCCAAGTCTTTGAGATAGTCCAGCCGAGAAATTATACCCGGAATATCACCAATTCCATCTCCATTACTATCCTGAAAGCTGCGAGGATAGATTTGATACATTACAATTTCTTGCCACCATTTTGACATAATATTTCCCCTTCTAAATCTTAATTAATTCGACACGTATCGGAATTTCCGGTACTGAAAACGCCTTGTTCGTAACGACTACCTCTAAGTTATCGTTAACCTTGACAATTAATTCAAAGCCAAAATATGTGTTAATTGTCGTCTTGAAGCCTGTTTTTGCACAAACTAGCAGTGTCAAATTATTATATTTTTCATACTGATTTCCAATTGTCGAACCAAGCTCCTTGTCGTCACCAAGGTTTAACAAAATAGCACTATTTTCCTTTACAAATACGGGGATCTCATCGAGAGCTGCATCGAATTTAATGGTTTGTCCACCTTTAATTATACGCTTATCCCAGAATGAAACCCATTCACCCTCAGGAAGCATGATTTCACGGCTTGTCTTTCCCTCATGAATCACTGGCGCCACTAATAAGCTATCACCAAACATATATTGATCATAGGAATCAATATATTCTTCCTGCTCTGGATACTCAATAAATAACGACCGCATCAGCGGCTTTAAGTCTTCTACACATCTTATTGATTGATCATAAATATATGGCATTAAATTCATTCTGACATTTGCAAATTTTCGATAGATAGAAATTGCTCGCTCATCTCCAGTCCTATCTGAAATATTCCAAGGTGTCCTATCTTGATTAAATTCACCCTTACTTTCAGCATGATACTGCATAATTGGACAAAATGCTGCCATCTGAGCAGAACGGATAAATAATTCAGCTGTCGGAATATCTCCATTAAATCCGCCTAAGTCCCAACCCCAGAAAATCACGCCACTCATTCCGGCATTAATACCAGCCTTTAAGGAACGTTGAAATGCTTCAAAGGTTGAACGTTCATCCCCTGCCCAATGTGCAGGAAATTGTTGGCAACCAAGATAACCAGAGCGAGAAAATGTCATTCCGGCATTCTGCTGAGCGAATTGATAATAGCTGCTAATATAATCGTTGGGATATTTGTTTCGCATTGTTCTCCCAGTTGAACCGTCTGAGAATACAGCGTCATTTCCAAATACCATTTCACCGCCATCGGTTTTGAAGCCATCAACACCCATTTCAATTAAATATTGTCGCTTAGCAAACCACCACTTTCTTGCCTCATCATTTGTGAAATCAAGTAAGAGACTGTCGGTATACCAATTTTCCGGAATGCGATAGACCTCGCCATTTTGTTGCATCACCGCATAGCCATTTTCAATCATAAATTTTTCATCGCTATCCTTTAATGGATGCTTTTGCTGGTTAAGATATTTTTCAATTGGCACTTGCCACAGGATAAATTTCAAGCCATTGGTATGGCAATGCTTGATTAACGAGCATGGATTAGGCCAGCGCCCCCATTTAGGATATTCTATTTCTTCATTAGTATAACCCTCAGCAGGATTCTTCAATTCATATTTTGCATCATTCCACATGTAATATGTTGCTTCATCACTCCATTGCTCAAGCACGATGACAGTTGATGGAATATCCAAGTGGTTTGTTTTATCGATTTCAGCTCTAACGATGCTATCTCTGTCCCAATTATTAGAGCTCATCCATGGACCAAGCGCCCAAGTAGGAACCATATTCGGCTTGCCTGCAAGTGTCAGGTACTGAGTAATCATCTGCTTTGGTGAGCCAACTAAGAAATGCACCGCAAACTCGGGCTGATTGATTTCAAAATCAATTTGAATTGATACCCTGCCTGCAAGATTATGCTGCAAATCAAATTTAGTGTAGCCAGCTGTATCAATATAAATCCCATAATTTTTATTCGTAATGAAATAAGGCATTGGCAGATATGTTTTCGTACCCTGATCACGATATTGATTATATACAAAGCAATCAATGGCATTGCCTTTTTGGTTAAGCGTGTTATACCTTTCGCCAAATCCCAAGTAGGCAGCTTTCTCATCGTCTTGATAGTTGATTTCAAATGAAATAACGCCTTTTCCAACAATTTCAGCAAAACTAAATGGTTCTTCCTTGTCGAGCAATATCGTCTGATTGCCACACTGGAAGGCGAAGCTTTCCAAATTCAAAAATGAGCTTGACGATACTTCATAATGAAGCAAATTCATTTGAGGCTGCTTAAGTGCAAGCTTAAATTGCTCCTGTCCTAGCTGCAAGAAAACTTTGCGTGACGTAAAGCACACCTCGTAGTAGTTAACCGCGGCATCAGATCCAATAAAGCTAATCGCATTTGAATACTCTGTGTTTTCGATTTCTAAAATATACTCAGCTGATTGATATTCTTCCCCAACACGGAAATAGTACTTTGATTGACTCAAGCTTTTATCTACTACAAAAGTAAATTCAAAAATATTTTGTGCCTCGTCAACCAACTTACCATTTATAGAATCCTCTCCTATCACAAGTATTGGCTCCTCAGAGCTACCCAATAATTGCATCCGAATTGAACAGCTTTCTCCAACGCAAGGGTAATGAGGACGCCTTTCATATGGCAATGCTTCATATACATTGCCATTTCCAAAAGGTTTATGAATAAACTCGACCTTACTTGAACCAAGCTTTTCGGACATGTACTGTTCTAACAAGCTAACAAATAAGAGCTCAAGCTCATTAGCAGCTATTTTTTTTGATTTTTGCAAATAAAAATTGGCGTTTTCTAATTCAAATTTTTCTGTAAAGTAAATTCCCATGATTGCCAGAGAAATCGCATCGGACAGCACTTGTTCTTCAAGCTCCACCTTCGCAGAAACAACAATCAAATCCTCTGGTGCAAAAAGACCAAAAGGCAAAACTCCCAATAGCTCGTCAACAGCTACTACTTTTCTATTGCTCGCTCCAACCAAGCTTCCGGCTTTAATCATATTATTGAAAATATAATCACGAATATCGGTCATTGTTCGTTGCACATCAAATAACCCATAATTATTTTTAACCAACGATAATGCTGAATAATAAATTGAAAGATTTGAAGTATAAATATCAACATCACTATCAAATAAATTACCACTCAAGCTACTCCAGTCATTTTCAATTTCATTTACGATTGAATTCACTTGTTCTGATAACCCATCTTGAACCTGCGAGTAAAGCCATACGTAAAAAGATTTTTGAGGCAAGCTCATATTTGATAAATCTAATTTGCTTAGCACTTCCTTGACTTTAATATCATCTTCATTGCGCATTGCGATTAGCGCCTTAAGTAGGTTAGCTAATACCTGTTCGCTAGTATTCATAGTTCTTTATTCCCTAAAAACAGAATACTTCTCTTGATATCATCATTTGAAGTATTCTATTTTCCTCTCATTTAATTATTATTGAAATTGCTTTTGTAGTGAATCTAGTGCTTCCTTAGCTGATGCTTTACCGAGCACTACTTTTTCAAATTCTTGATCTGCTGTCGCACTCAGCTTAGCCCAATCTTCTGTAGCTGGTGGTAATACCAAGTAATCAAGCGATTTAAACACAGCTTCACGATTTGAAGGAGGCGTTTGCTCAAGATACGGTTTCAATACCGCATCACTTGTGTTGATTGGCAAGTCCCAAGAATTGTCAACACGAAGCTTAGAAGCGGTATCACTTGTGCTCATAAATTCAGCAAATTTATAAGCAGCATCTGCTTTTTTAGTATCCTTATCGATAACTAAACCATTAGCGAAGAAATGAGTCGCTTTATTAATATTTCCAGCTTCAACTTGAATGTCCCATTTGAATGGCGCATCTTTAAACGTTCCAAACATCCAGATTCCCGTATGAACGATGGCTAATTGACCATTCATAAATAAATCCTCTGAGTTTTGACCGCTCATTTCTGCTGGCGAAGGTGTTACCTTTTGTTTCGTCACCAAATCCACCATATGCTGCAATGCATCAATATTTTCTTGTGAATTAATGGTCAACTTACCATCTTTATCATAAATCGAACCACCATTTTGAGCAGCGACCTTATAAAATTCATTCATAGTGATAGGCGAATATGTGCCATAAACTTTTGCACCCGCATCAGTTAGCTTCTTAGCAGCCTCAGTTTCATCCTCCCAAGTCCAATCTGAAGTAGGATATTTAACCCCAGCTTTATCGAATAAATCTTTATTGTAGAAGGTTACGACGTTTGAGAAGCTTTCAGTCAAACCATATTGCTTTCCTTGATAACTGTAAGCATTAAAAGCCATTTCATTAATGTTAGTAAGATCTAAATCTTTGGTTTTGTCACTCACATCAAGCAATTGACCCTTAGCAGCATATGACACAAAATTTTCATAGTTCATTTCATAGACATCCGGTGCTTTACCGCCCGCAAGCAAAGTCTGTAATTTTGTAAAATACGTATCATATGGCGCAAGCTCAATATCAACCTTAATCTTTGGGTTCTCTTTCTCAAAATCTGCAACCATTTTCTTCAATGGTTCTTCGTAGTCTGGACTCGCTGAAAAACTGAAATATTTGATTTCAGTCTTATTAGCACCTGATGAATCATCCTTTGAGCCACAAGCAGTCAAGCTGATAGCCGCCAGTGCAAGA
>JAISYB010000100.1 GCA_031270215.1 Streptococcaceae bacterium
CTGTCCAAGCTGTGGCAGTGAAAAAATTCGTCACTACGGGACAGGAACACAAAAGGTTCAAGCAGAACTCTCAGAACTGCTTCCAAATGCTCGAGTCATCAGAATGGACGTTGATACAACCAGGAGAAAAGGCGCACATGCTAAGCTATTGAAGCAGTTTGAAATGCAACAGGCGGATATTTTATTGGGAACACAGATGATTGCAAAAGGGCTAGACTTTGGCAATGTAACCTTAGTGGGGGTATTGAACGCTGATACGGCACTGAATTTACCGGATTTCAGATCAAGTGAGCGGACGTTTCAGCTATTAACCCAAGTAGCAGGACGTGCGGGACGTGCCGCAAAGAGGGGCGAGGTCATCATTCAAACTTATAATCCAGAGCATTATGCGATTGAATTAGTCAGACACCAAAACTACGAAGTGTTCTATCAAAAGGAAATGCAATTTCGCAGAAGTATGGCATATCCGCCATATTATTTTACAGTGCAGTTGACAATCGCTCACAGAGAAATTCAAAAGGTGCAGCAGGAAAGTTTTAAGATTGCGCATTATATTGAAGAAAAACTCTCTAATCAGGCAAAGATACTAGGACCTGTACCAGCCTTTATTTCACGAATGAAAAACGAATATTATTATCAGATATTAATCAAATATCGCTTTGAGGATAATTTATCGACTGTTTTAAGAGATATTTTGAATCAAAGCCAAAAAAGTGCACGTTATGGTTTACGGGTAATGATTGATGTTGAGCCGCAAAGTTAATGTGTAGGAGAATTTAAGATGATTTTAGAAGTAAAAACAGTACCAGCAGCAATTTTAAGAGCGCAAGCAAGAGATGTATCGGAAATAACACCAAAAATTATTCAGTTATTGAATGATTTGTATGAAACAATGATCGCACATGACGGTGTAGGAATTGCAGCGCATCAAGTCGGAGAAAATCTCAATGTCGCAATTGTTCAGCTTAATCCGGAGGATGAAGTGATTGAGCTGATTAATCCAAAGATTGTACTGAGTGTGGGTAGCGATATTTTCGTTGAGGGCTGTTTGTCAACGCCACATGTTTTTGGAACGGTTGAACGTAGCGAACGGATTGTGCTCACATATCTTGACCGTGAGGGATATAGTTGTGAGTTAGATGTCGAGGGTTATCTTGCACGCGCTATTCAGCATGAAGTCGACCATCTAAATGGCATTTTGTTTATTGATAAAATGATTGATGAAATCAAAGAAGAAGATTTAGAGGCTTATTATCAAAATTACGAGGAGGAAAGCGATGACTAAAATTGTCTTTATGGGGACACCAGCTTTTTCGGTACCGATTTTAGAAGGGTTGGTAGCCGAGGGATTTAATGTTGTCGCAGTCGTCACGCAGCCTGACCGCAGAGTTGGGCGTAAAAAAATAAATCAAGCACCAGCGGTCAAGCTTGCTGCCGAAAAGCTTGGGATTCCCGTGTTGCAGCCTGAAAAAATTAAAGGCTCTGTTGAAATGCAAACGATAATTGACTTAAATCCTGATGTAATTGTGACGGCAGCCTTCGGTCAGTTTTTGCCAGAGACGCTACTGAGAGCAGCAAAAATCGGGGCAATCAATGTTCATGCCTCCCTTTTACCAAAATATCGTGGAGGGGCACCGGTACATTATGCCTTGATAAATGGCGATAGCCAGACAGGTGTTACAATCATTGAAATGGTTCAAAAGATGGACTCAGGTGTCATGTGGGGACAGCGTTTGATTCCAATCACTCTTGAGGATAATGTCGGTACAATGTTTGAAAAGCTCAGTATGCTAGGCAAAGATTTATTACTTGAGATATTGCCAAAATATATTGCAGGAGAGTTGGTTGGTGTCGAGCAGGACGAATCGCAGGTTTCAATCACGCCAAACATTACGCCAGAAGATGAGCGAATTGACTGGAAGAAAACGGCAATGGCAATCCATAATCAAGTACGAGGGATGTATCCGTGGCCTGTTGCCTATACACTTTGGTCGGGGGAACGTTTGAAAATTCACGCAACTAGGCTTATCGATGAAGAAACGTCACAGCCGGCAGGCACGATTGTCCGAAAAAACAAAAAGGAGCTAGTCGTTGCTACCGCTCAGGGGTTGATTGCTATTGAAAAATTACAACCGGCAGGCAAGGCAGCAATGGACGTTACCAGCTTTCTTAATGGTATCGGGCAAAGGCTGAGTATAGGTGAAAGATTTGGCGAATAAAAAAGGAATTTCTCACTCGAAGTTAAAAAATAATCCGCGATATTTAGCGCTGCAAGCTATTATTCAAATATTTGATGGCGCTGCGTATTCCAATTTATTGCTTGGGCAGATTATCCAGCAGGCGACTTTAAACGATAAAGATCGCCGACTATTTACAGAAATTGTTTATGGGACAGTATCGCGCAAGCTGACATTGTCGTATTTGATTAAAGATCGAATTGAAAATCAAAGCAAGCTGGACGATTGGGTAAGATATCTCTTGATGTTATCTGTCTATCAGCTGAAATACTTGGATCGCCTGCCAGCGCATGCAGTTTTAAATGATGCCGTTGAAATTGCTAAAAATCATGGCAATCAAGGTATTGGGAAGCTAGTTAATGGTGTCTTGCGAACGCTTCTGCGTGAAGGGTTTCCAGATATTGAAAAAATTGCGAAACCAATCGAGCGGCTTTCCATTCAATATTCTCTGCCCAAGGCATTAATCAAAACGTTAATTGCACAATACGGAGAGGAAAGAGCAACTGAGATATTTGCCAGCTTGCTTGAAAAAAGCAAGTCAAGTATTCGTGTCAATACAGCTAAAACAAGCGTTGAAGAGGTAATAGAAGATTTAAATGACGTGGGAATTGAGGTGAAGAAAAGTCTGATTTCACCGGTTGGTTTAGTATCAGACAAAGGTTTTCTTGCCGGAAATAATTATTTTAAATTCGGTTATTTCACCATTCAAGATGAAAGTAGCCAGTTGGTTGCCCCAATACTTGCAGCTAATCCAGATGATGTTATCCTAGACGCTTGTGCCGCACCAGGAGGCAAGACGACCCATATTGCGACCTATTTAAATGAAGGCAGAATTACCGCGCTAGATTTATACGATCATAAGCTTAAGCTAATCGTTGAAAATGCCAAGCGCCTTGGTGTGATGGATAAGATAGAAACTAGGCAGCTTGATGCAGCACAAGTCCATCAACACTTTCCGCCGAATTATTTTGATAAGATATTGGTTGATGCTCCGTGCTCTGGTCTTGGTTTAATGCGTAGAAAGCCAGACATTAGATATAATAAACGAATAGATGATTTTGCAAGCCTACAACAGTTACAGCTTTCAATCTTAAATAGTTGTTCACAAGTTTTAAAGAAATCGGGTATAATGGTCTATAGTACTTGTACGATTGTTGAAATGGAGAACCAAGCAGTCATTGAAAAATTCCTAGCGACACATCAGGATTTTGAAATGGTTGAATTAACACATCACAGCAAGATTATCTCTAATGGGCAGCTTGTCTTAACGCCAGAGCTATATCAAACAGACGGCTTTTTCATCTGTAAGCTACGGCGAAAAGCTTAAGGTGTATCAAATTATGATACGAAATAAAGATTAAGCTTCCACAAGTTTTTGAGAATAGGAAGGTAGTGCAATGAGTTATAGTTATTTATCAGACATCGGGCGAAAACGAACGATGAATCAAGATTATGTTAAAATTTTTTTAAATCAGCAGCGCTTGCCGCTATATTTATTAGCAGACGGTATGGGCGGTCATCAGGCAGGAGAAGTGGCGAGTAAGCTGACGGTCGAAACCCTCGGAGCACGCTTTACAAAGACCGAGTTTCAATCAATCGAAGAAATTGGGGAATGGCTGACCTTAGAAATTAAGGATTTAAATCACCTTGTCTTTGAGCAAGGACAGCTCGATGATTTTCGCAGCATGGGAACAACGCTAGAAGCTTTATTGATTTTTTCAAATGAGCTAATTCTAGCACATGTTGGCGACTCCAGAAGTTATTTACTGCGAAATGGCGATTTAACCCAGCTGACTGAGGATCATTCTTTAGTGAATGAGCTAAGATTAATGGGCGAGATTACCGAGGAAGAAGCTGCACACCACCCACGAAAGAATATCATCACTCGCAGTATTGGTATGCCAAAAAATGTTGAAGTGGATTTAATTCGTCATAAAATTGCAGATGATGATTTGGTTTTAATCTGTTCAGATGGTCTGTTTAATATGCTAGAGAAGGCAGAGATTATCGCAATCTTAGCAGGTGATAATACGCTAGATGAAAAGGCTCTGCAATTGGTAGAGCAAGCCAATGCTAATGGCGGCTCAGACAATATCAGTGTTTTATTAATTGACGGAATTAAGGAGGAACACCATGATTGAAATCGGGAAAATTTTCAACGAACGCTATCGTATATTGCGTCCAATCGGTAGCGGTGGCATGGCAAATGTCTTTTTAGCTGAGGATTTAATCCTACATCGTGAGGTAGCAATCAAAGTCTTGCGGACAGATTTTCAGAATGATCCGATTGCAATCAGACGCTTTCAGCGAGAAGCACATGCGGCAACAGAGCTAGTACACCCTAATATCGTATCAGTCTATGAGGTTGGGGAAGTAGACGGCATGCAGTATCTTGCAATGGAATATATCAAGGGTAGCGATTTAAAGCAGTATATCAGAGAACATGCGCCACTTGCTAATCAAGCAGCTGTCCGCCTAGCTAGGGAAATCCTAGCAGCGATTACGGTTGCCCATGAGCACAAGATTGTCCACCGAGATTTAAAACCCCAAAATATCCTACTTGATGATAATGGGACAGTCAAAATTACTGATTTTGGGATTGCGACCGCCTTTAGCGATACCAGCTTGACTCAGACAAATTCAATGCTTGGCTCGGTGCACTATCTTTCTCCTGAACAGGCACGCGGTTCCCAAGCAACCTATCGTTCGGACATTTATGCGATTGGCGTTATTTTATTTGAAATGCTGACTAATCAAGTGCCTTTTGACGGTGATTCGGCAGTAGCGATTGCCTTGCAGCATTTCCAAGAGGAAATTCCGTCAGTTAGAAGCTTTAACGCCAATGTACCACAAGCGTTAGAAAACGTTGTTATCAAAGCGACCGCTAAGGATATTGATAATCGCTACTCAACAACGGAGTTAATGCGTGAGGATTTAGCAACAGTTTTAGATGCGAGTCGTGCTAATGAACCTAAAGTAAGCTTTAACAAGGCTGTAGAGGCGACTCGGACAATTCCAAGACCGGTAGTTAGTCAAGAGGAAACTCATGATTTATTGACCAATTCGCCTCAAGCTAATAAGGCAGTAGATACTGAAAAAGCAATAGAAAATGTTAAACTCAAGAAGAAAATATCGAAAAAAACAAAGCTTTTTGTTTTCTTAGGCAGCTTGCTGGTTTTGTCCGCCTTAGTTTTAGTGGCTATCTTAACGACGCCAAAGGACGTTAAGGTGCCAGACGTTGTTGGCTTATCTAAGCTTGATGCTCAGGAGAGTTTAAAATCACATCAATTAAAAAGTAAGGTTGTCAAGGAAGAAAGCGATACAGTCGAAAGTGGCAAGGTCATTCGTACTGATCCAAAGAAATCTTTCCTTGTTAAAGAGGGTAGAACGGTAACGTTATACATTTCTAACGGTAATACCAAAATCAAAATGGACGATTATGTTGGTAGCACCTTTGATGATGCAAAGAGTGATTTGATTAATCTGCGTGGCGTTAGTGCGAGTCGGATTAAAGAGAAAAAGGTTTCTAGCGATACGGTTCCTGCGGGAAATATCATCAGCCAAACACCAAAGGCAGGCAAAAAATACAATCCGAATGGTGATACGATTACATTTACCGTAAGTACCGGACCAAAAGACTTCACGATTGCCGATTATACGAATGTTGACGTGGGAACTGCTAAGGCAGCACTGATTGCTGCAGGATTAAGTGAAGCGCAGATAAAAATTACTTACAGCGAAGTAACTTCAGGCTCTGAGAATTATGTGCTTAGCCAAACGCCACCAGCTAATAGTAAGGTTAATATTGCAGATGGAACTGTCACCCTAGTTGTTTCTAAGCTTTCAACGGTAGATTTTAGTAGCCTAGTCGGAGCAACAGAAGCAAATGTCCTACAATACGCAAAAGATAATGGCGTTTCAGTTAATTCTCAAAGGGAGAATAGCGACACTGTTGCTGCGGGGAATGTTATTTCAATTACACCGACAGAGGTGAAAGCGGGTGATATGATTACGATTATTGTATCAAATGGTGCGAAAACACCAACGCCCTCCTCATCTACAAATCCGAGCAGCTCAACTGATCCGAGTAACTCTACTCATAATTCATCTAGGTAACGAGTAAGTGTCGCAGGTGAAGAGTATCCTTGCCGCTATTTAATACTCGTGATTAACGGACTTCGCGCGTTAGAAAAGCTTCGGCATAAGTCGAAATAATTCGTGGTACGAATCCGTCACTCTTCTAAACATTTAAATCTTTTAAGACAATTTTGAAATCTCGTCGATTTTGAAATTTCTTAAGAGATTTTTTGTTTTTTCTTGATTGAACGATTGCTTGATTTTGCGGCGAGAGTCTTTAGTTTTGAAGAACGATTTTACCCTCATAACTAACACTGTATCTTGTACTGTGTCGATAGTGTATTAAATAAAACGGATAGTGTATCATTGCGAAAAGTTGTAAATTAAGGATTTATTGAGGGAATCAGCCTTAAAATCCAGTGGCACAAATTTTGCTATATAAGTATGTATAGGAGGTGAATACTCTGTGGTGGCATTAGTGTGTCACCTTAGGCAGATATTAGGTAGGAGGTTTCGAGATGGATATCGATATACGTTTAGCACGTATAGATGATCGCTTAATTCACGGTCAGGTCGCAACTGCTTGGTCTAAGCAGACGGGAATTAATCGGATTATCGTTGTAAGCGATGAGGTTGCTGAGGATGAGCTGAGGAAGTTTCTTCTCAAAGAAGCATCTCCGTTAGGTATTCGGTCGAATATCATTAGTGTTTCTAGGATGATTGATGTTTATCGTAGTGGGTTGTTAAGGGAAGAAAAGGTAATGCTGCTGTTTACTAATCCTTCTGAGGTAGTTACCCTTGTTAAGGCGGGCATTTCTTTAACTTCGGTTAATATTGGAGGCATGCGCTTTACCGAAGGTAAGAAAATGATAACTAACTTTGTGTCGGTAGACGATAAGGACGTTGAAGCATTTCTTTACTTAGCAAATCAAGGCATTGAATTAGAAATACGTAAAGTACCATCCAACCCGAAGATCTATCTAGTGGAGCTGTTGGGAAAGGAAAAGTTTAAAAAGTTGGTTTAGATAATTGTCGTAAAAATAGCATTTATTAGTTTAATTGAGGCAGTTATCAAGAAAAAATTGTTAGTAGGAGGTATATAGATGGTAGGAATTATCCTAGCAAGTCACGGAGAATTTGCCGAAGGCATCTTGCAATCTGGGACAATGATTTTTGGAGAACAAGCAAATGTAAAAGCTGTTACGTTAATGCCTTCAGAAGGGCCTGATGACGTAAAAGCAAAAATGCAAGCAGCTATTGAAACTTTTGATAATCAGGATGAAGTTTTGTTCTTAGTCGACCTATGGGGCGGAACGCCATTCAATCAAGCCAATAGCCTGTTTGAAGCACATAAAGATACCTGGGCGATTGTTGCTGGTTTGAATTTGCCGATGGTAATTGAGGCTTATTCATCTCGCTTTTCAATGGAATCTGCTCAAGAAATTGCAGCACATATCATTGAAATAGCTAAGGACGGTGTAAAGGTTAAGCCTGAGGAGTTGGAGCCAAAAACAGAAAAACCAGCTCAAGCTCAAGCAGTTTCTGCTGGCTTTAAAGGTTCATTGCAATATGTTTTAGCACGTATTGACTCTCGTTTACTTCATGGTCAGGTCGCAACAGCGTGGACAAAGTCGACTGGACCAACACGGATTATTGTTGTTTCTGATGCAGTGGCTAAAGATGAGCTGCGTAAAAAATTAATTCAACAAGCTGCACCTCCAGGGGTAAAAGCTCATGTTGTTCCGATTGAACAAATGGTAAAAATTGCTAAAGATGACCAACATTTTGGAGGTCAAAAGGCGTTACTACTGTTTGAAAACCCGCAAGATGTTTTACGTGCCGTTGAGGGTGGTGTGCCGTTAAAAACGATTAATGTTGGTTCAATGGCGCATTCAACCGGCAAGGTACAACCAAACAAGGTTTTAGCCTTCAATCAAGATGACATCGATACTTTTGGTAAGCTTACAGCTGCTGGTATTGATTTTGATGTTCGTAAAGTACCAAACGATTCAAAGGGAAATATGGACGATATTCTAAAAAAAGCACAAGATGAGTTGAATAAATAATCTTAATTTATCAATTATAGGAGGATAAAACATTATGCATTTTTCAGCTATTGAAGTTATTTTAGTTCTTATTGTTGCCTTCTTAGCTGGTATGGAAGGTATCTTGGATGAATTCCAATTCCATCAACCACTAGTAGCGTGTACATTAATTGGTTTAGTAACAGGTAACTTAACAGCCGGTATTATTTTAGGCGGATCTATTCAAATGATTGCTCTTGGCTGGGCAAACATTGGTGCTGCAGTTGCACCGGATGCGGCATTAGCATCAGTTGCTGCGACACTTATCTTAATCATGAATGGTGGCGATTTAACAGATAAAACTCAAATTGCTAAGGCGGTCGGCTCAGCGATTATTCTTGCTGTAGCAGGATTGTTCTTAACGATGATTGTTCGGACAGTTTCCACTCTTTTTGTACACAGGATGGATGCTGCAGCTAAAAAAGCAAATTTCACAGGTGTTGAGTTCTGGCATCTTGCTGCTGTCTGCTTGCAAGGGATTCGTATTGCAATTCCAGCTGGATTGATTATCGCGATTGGACCAACTCATGTGCAAGCACTTCTTGGCTCAATGCCAGACAAAGTAGCTGATGGTATGGCTGTTGGTGGGGGTATGGTTGTAGCTGTTGGTTATGCAATGGTTATCAATATGATTGCTTCAAGAGAAGTATGGCCGTTCTTCGCGATTGGTTTCGTTGTTGCTGCAATCTCACAGATTACATTGATTGGCTTAGGGGTGCTTGGTGTCGCTTTAGCACTCATTTACATCAGCCTTTCTAAAATGGGTAGCTCTGGATCTGGTGGGAACTCATCTGGCGATCCGGTTGGCGACATCATTGACAGCTATTAAGAAGGAGGACGATAAAATGGCAGATAAAATCAAATTAACTAAAAAAGATCGTTTAGCTGTTGCATGGCGTTCTACTTTCATCCAAGGTTCTTGGAACTATGAACGTATGCAAAATGGTGGCTGGGCATTTTCAATGATTCCGGCACTTAAAAAATTATATAAAACAAAAGAAGATCAAGCGGCAGCTCTTGAGCGTCATTTAGAGTTCTTTAACACTCACCCATACGTTGCTTCTCCAATTCTTGGTGTAACCTTAGCGCTTGAAGAGGAACGTGCAAATGGTGCGCCGGTTGATGACGTGGCAATCCAAGGGGTAAAGGTTGGTATGATGGGACCTTTAGCCGGTATTGGTGACCCAGTCTTCTGGTTTACAGTACGTCCTATTCTAGGAGCGTTAGGAGCATCCTTAGCGCTTACCGGTAGCATCATTGGTCCGTTGTTGTTCTTCATCTTATGGAATGTTATTCGTTGGGCATTTATGTGGTACACTCAAGAATTTGGCTACAAAGCAGGCTCTAAAATCACAGAAGATTTATCAGGTGGTTTCTTACAAGACATCACTAAAGGTGCAGCGATTCTTGGGATGTTTGTCCTAGCAACCTTGGTTGAACGTTGGGTATCTATTCCGTTTGCGCTTCAATTGCCAGCTGTGAAGCTTGATGACCAAGCTTATATTCACTGGGAACAATTCAACGGTCGAGATGTTGGCGATGCATTAAAAGAAGTGTTTTCTCAAATCGGCTCAGGCTTAAGCCAAACACCTGAAAAGGTTTGGAGTTTGCAACAGCAATTAGACAGTTTAATTCCAGGTCTTGTGCCATTGCTATTAACTTTCTTCTGTATGTGGTTGCTTAAGAAAAAAGTTTCTCCAATCTTGATTATCATTGCTTTATTCATCGTTGGTATTCTTGGGAAATACGCAGGTATTTTCTAAAAGCGATGTCTGATTTGACTCGGGAATTTTCTCGAGTCTCTTTTCTTGTTGTCTGGTAATTAATTGAAAATCTTAGTATAATAGCAAAGAAGGAAGTGGAGGCGTTATGGTACAATCTATTAATACAACAAGTGAATTGACTACAAAGGGGACAAGCTTTCTAGGTCTTGGTGAATATGGGAAGATTATGATTGGCGACAAGGGTTATGAATTTTTTAATGATCGAAATATTAACGATTATATTCAAATTCCTTGGGAAGAAGTTGATTATGTTGAGGTTTCTATCATGTTCAAAGGCAAATGGATACCTCGCTTTGCGATCGTTACTAAGAGAAACGGCAGATTTAGTTTTTCAGCGAAGGATCCAAAGCAAGTTTTGCGGGCGATTCGGGAGCATATCCCTGCGGATAAAATTCTTAAAGCACAGACTTTTTTAGGCGTTTTTAAACGTGCTGCGCTCCATTTCTTCAAAAAAGGCTAATAGAGCTGTAGTCTGATTGAAGCTATATAAATGAGATGTTACGACTCTATGATATACTGGTTATGTAGCCAATGCTTTAGAATAAATTCGATTGGTAAGGTTGAAAATTTATGAAATTCACACTATATTTTTTAATTTCATTGTTCATTACATTCGTTATTTCGCTGATTTTAACACCGATTGTCAAGCTTTTAGCTGTGAAAATAGGTGCAGTTGACAATCCGAATGCTAGGAGAATCAATAAGATACCAATGCCAACTGCGGGAGGACTTGCGATTTTTGTATCTTTTGCGATTTCATCGTTAGTGATTTTGCCGAGATTTGTCGGGGTCATCATTCCAAATGTAACGTTTTTTCAGTATATTTTTCCGTATATTATTGCGGCAGGCGTGATTATTGTGACTGGATTAATTGATGATATCAAAGAGATTTCGCCAAAGCAAAAGACCTTTGGTATTATTTTGGCGAGCTTAGTCATTTGGTTTTTCACGAAGGCTCGCTTTGATATGATGACTTTTCCGATTTTCGGCTTAGTCCATTTCAAATGGTGGTTATCGTTTCCGCTAACAATCATCTGGATTTCAGCGCTGACCAATGCGGTCAATCTAATGGACGGACTAGATGGCTTGGTTTCAGGAGTTTCAATCATCTCACTAACAACGATTGGTGTGATTGGTTATTTCTTTTTAGGGGAGTTCAATGTCTATGTTTCGATTGCTATTTTCACTCTCATTGCGGCAATTGCCGGCTTTTTCCCCTATAATTTTAATCCAGCTAAAATCTATCTTGGTGACACGGGGGCACTATTTTTAGGCTTTATGATTTCCGTCATCTCGCTTCAAGGGCTGAAAAATGCGACCTTTATTGCGATATTAACGCCAATGCTTATCTTTGGTGTGCCGATTACCGATACAGTATTTGCGATGATTAGACGAAAGCTGAACAATCAAAGCATTACCTCGCCGGACAAGATGCATCTACATCACCGCTTGCTTTCGTTGGGCTTTTCCCACAAGGGTGCAGTATTGATGATTTATGCGATTACGATGATTTTTTCCTTTATTGCCTTGGTGATTAATGTTTCCAGTCAATTAGGTGCAGTCATGCTTTTGATTTTTAGTGTGATTGGTGTTGAAATTTTTTCCGAAATGGTCGGTATTTTTGGCGAAAAACGGACACCAATGCTCAAGCTTCTCAAGCTATTTGGCAACACAAGATACAGACAGTTCGTGATTAGTCAGTATAAGGAACGTCGTAAAAAGAAGTGAGTGCATATCGAAATAAGCAACTTTCTTAAAAATCACGCTTAGAATAGTTTCAAAACAGTCCAAGCTTAAGGTTGCTACATAAGGCTAGGGCTTTTTTGGTGTGTAAGATAAATTGAAGATGACCCAAAAGTCTTTGCCTGCTGTTTAATGTTCGTGATTTACTGGAGACAAGCAGTGCCGACTAGTCAGCACCTAAGGGAAAGCTGCTAAGGCACGTTGCCACTAGCAACTTCATTTGCCTGGAAAGCGATAAATTTCCGAACATTGGTGAATGAAATGCCCGCAATTTCCTAATTTTCTACGTCGTTAAACGCTGCTGTACCACCTTCAATTAGGTATGAGCAAATGCGAGTAAACCTTTAATTTTTCGTGATTTTGCCGTATAATGTCTAAGATAAGGAGGCGCAAATGAAGATTTTTCCAGCAGAGATGCATTATTTAATAGACAAAATGACGGGACTTGCAGGGGAAGCTTTCGGCGTCATTAAGCCAAAGGATACCTCGGAGTTAGTTGAAGCTTTAAAATACGCCAAGGAGCACCAGCTTAATATCATCGTGGTCGGTGCAAATACAGGACTGAGTGGCGGAACATTACCTAGAAAAAGGGACTTAATCATTGATTTAAGTGGGTGGAAGACGATTCTAGATTTTGATGAAGCAACACGAACATTGAGCGTTGAGGCGGGCGTTACTTTAAATCAAATCTATGATTTTGTTGAGCAAAAAGGATATTTCTATCCGCCAGACCCAGGGGCAAAGGACGCTACAATTGGGGGCAATATCGCAACCAATGCTGGTGGCATGCGTGCGGTTAAGTATGGTGTGACCCGAGATTACGTCAAAGCCTTAGAGGTTGTGCTGATTGACGGAACAATCGTTACTTTAGGTAGCTTAAATCAAAAGGATAGCTCCAACTATGATTTAAAAGATTTGCTGATAGGCTCAGAGGGGACACTTGGTATCATCACTAAAGCTTGGCTCAAGGTTGTTGAAAAACCGGCAGAAAGCAGCTCTTTAATCGCCAGCTTTTCAGAGATTACGACGGCAATTAACAGTGTATCTCGAATTTTAAATGCAGGTGTCCTGCCGGCATCAATTGAGTTTTTCGAGAATAACGGCTTGAAGTTTGCTGAAGAATACAATCAAAGAACCCTGTCTATACCAGATGATGCCGCATATCTGTTGTTGACCTTGGACGGAGATAAAGAGGACATTTTACAGGCTGCGGGGGCTGTTGAAGAGGTCTTGTCAAATGCAACCAGCCTTAGTAGATTATCAAGCGCAGAAGCGACAGCTGCATGGCGGCTTCGTGATGATATTGCTGCGGCTGTTCAAGCGAAAACCATTGCTGAACCGGTGGACATTGTCGTTCCCATCAGTCAGATTAGCCAAACGCTCGCTTTCTTAAAGCAAAAAGCATCAGAGCTTAAGCTTGAAATTGTGACCTTTGGACATGCAGGAGATGGAAACATTCATGCTCTAATTCTAAGAGGCGCTTTAAGCGATGTGCATTGGGAACAGCTTATTGTCCAATATCTTGATGAAATGTACCAATTTATTAATCAAATCGGCGGGCTTGCCAGTGCTGAGCATGGGATCGGTTTGATGAAACGCCCGTATTATTTGAAGTACCTAGACGATAATTTACATCAGCTTTATCAACGAATTAAGGTCGCCTTTGATCCAGAAGGGCGCTTAAATCCGGGCAAAAAAATCTAAAATTCAAAGGAGTTT
This sequence comes from Streptococcaceae bacterium, assembly GCA_031270215.1. Lineage (GTDB taxonomy): Bacteria > Bacillota > Bacilli > Lactobacillales > Streptococcaceae > MMGLQ5-1. Next base: position 13,645 of record JAISYB010000100.1, read on the forward strand.
GTCATGTCAAAGCGAAATAAAGAAATTGAAGTTTTGGTCAGCGAAAAGGAAGTTATTTACAAAGGTAAATCCCTTGCTGGTCTATCTGTTAAAATTGGTAAGAAGGAAATCGCTGAGGTCGTTGAGATTGATGGAAAGTTTGCTGTTTTAAAGCAAGGGAAACTGGAAAACCTCGTAGCAAGCGAGGATGCAGCGGTCAATCAAGCAATTTTAAATTACAATTTAGGCTAAATTATAAAGGTAAGAAAAACGCTGAGAAATGTCCTGCTGAAATCGCCAGTTGTACAGGATCTAAGCTCCTTTTACAACAAAAAATTTCAGGCATTTGAACGCAAACAATTTCGCTCTATACCTTGCAATCTAGAAAATTTTTCACTATAATAATGAAGTTGGCTTGTTGTATTGAGCGATTGATGGGGTATAGCCAAGCGGTAAGGCAAGGGACTTTGACTCCCTCATGCGTTGGTTCGAATCCAGCTACCCCAGTGTTTCTCCCTTAAGTATGTCGATACCATTTAGGTGTCGGCATTTTTTGCGTTTTCTGCGGCGGCTTCTGTCAATCAGCGGATTGCATGAATTGACCATCGAAAAGCTTTGCGAAAAGTCGGAATGTTTCACGCGAAACGTTGGGATTATTTTGAACAAAAAGTTCAGCAGTGCATGAATACGGAGAATAATCGGGACTTAAACGCACCAATAAAATATTTGAAAACGACAGAATAAAGAAATTGAACGAATAAAACAGCGCTAATATTTAGCCCAAGCGAAAAAACAAGGCAAAGACAATATGTCACAGCCTTGTTTTCCTGCATTTCTCATGAAAGTCTAGGGGAGCTGTAACAATGGTCGGTAGCTCACCGATAATGATGGAGGATAACTTAGCTTTAGTAAGCGCAAGAACACGCGCCTCAATGAAAATTAAATTTCGTGAATAAATATTAAATTTTTGATATACTAAAAAATATTGACAAACAACAAGGGGGAATTTTTATAATGACACAGGACAGGACAGGACAGGACAGGACAGGACAGGACAGGACAGGACAGGACAGGACAGGACAGAGCCCTTGGTTTCGGTTGTTTTACCAATCTATAATCAAGAAAAATACATTAACCGTTGTTTAGATTCTATTTACGCACAGGAGTATCAAAATTTAGAGATTATTTGTGTCAATGATGGTTCGACGGATGGCACATTGAATCTCCTTCAAGCAGAAAAAGATATGCGCCTGCTCATTATCAATCAAGAAAATCAAGGTGTTTCTTTTGCAAGAAATAATGGAATGTCACAAGCTAAAGGTAAATACTTAGCGTTTGTTGATCCTGATGATTATCTCTTGCCGGGATATTTCAGTTCTCATGTTTCAATACTTGAAAGTGATGATAGCATTGATTTTGTTGGTTTTGCAGATCAAACAAAAAATTCGTTTAAAAATCTTGATTTAGTTGGTCGTGAGGCGATTGCTGTAAATTTAGATACAGTTTTAAAAATCGGAATTTGGTGTAAAATTTATCGACATTCAGTACTAGTAGACAATCAATTACAATTTCTGCCACATCGTCTAGGTGAAGATTTATTGTTTACATATGAACTTTTGAAATATTGCAATCATATAGTGATGCGTTCAGGGTATTATTATTTTTATGACACAGATCATGTTTCTGCGACAACTGGTATATTCAATGACGATTCAATCGATCGTGATGATGATATTTTCAAAGAGAAATTGGTGGAGTTGTATCGCTTTTTCGGACTAACATATAATTTTATTGATCGGAAAATTAGCCGTCTATATGGTTACGCCAGTCAAATTTATACTAATAGTTACTCAAATAATTTTTTAGTTGAGTTCCATCAAACGAAGATTGATACTGTGATTAGTCAGTTTAATTGGCGGCAATTATCAAGTAGAAAAGCAAAAGTGCAATATCTCTTATTGAAGTATCCGAGGATTCTTTCGTTAGTCTTGCAAGCTAGAAAACTTCAACGTGTATGGAAAAATAAACGAGTTATAAGGAAATAAAATAAAAAACACTTGACAATTAAGAAGAAGGGGAAAATAATTTGAGAACAGAACAGAACAGAACAGAACAGAACAGAACAGAACAGAACAGAACAGAACAGAACAGAACAGAACAGAACAGAACAGAACAGAACATTTGATCGCTTAAAGGTCAAGGATTGGTTAAAATGGCTTCAAAAAGGAATATTAAAAGGAGCATTAATTTGGGAATATGGATTTAAATTGGGTGTTTTTTGGCTAAAAGTGAGGAAACGCTTGATTAGGAAACCACAAGGTGTTGCAGAATTTACTGAAGCGATAAAAAGTTCAACACGAAAAAAAATCATTTTGCTTGATCCACCAGAACATGTCAATTTAGGAGATATTGCAATCGCCTATGCGGAAAGATCATTTTTAGAAGAGCTTGCCCCAAAAAACGGTTTTGATGTCTTCATGGGGGCGTTAAATGCCGGATTTACTTTAGTAGACGCACTTAAAAACAAGGGCTTGATTAGCCAAGAAGACATAGTATGTCTTCATGGGGGCGGAAATTTTGGCAACTTGTACATAGGAGAAGAGATTATAAGGCGGTATGCGAGCCAAAAATTACCAAAGATTAAAAAGGTAATGTTTCCGCAGTCCTTTTATTTTACACCAGATAATTATGGCGAAAAAGCGCGCAAACATTCGATTAAAGTTTATAATCAAAATCAAAGCTGGTCGTTGTTTGCTAGGGAAAGTTATACTAAAAAATTTTTTGAAGAAAACTATCCAAATTGTTTGATTGGCTATACACCAGACATTGTTTTATCTCTTAATATAATAGAACAATTAAATCCATCTGTTAGAAAGGGGGCAATGACACTTTTTCGAGCAGATATAGAAAAAGCTGTTTCGACAAGTATGATAGAAACGGTTACATCATATTTAGCAACACGCTTTGATGAAGTAAGTGTATCAGATACAGTTGTTAATCAAGCGGTTTTACTCAGTCATCAAAAAGATTATTTATTCAATATATGGAATGAATTGGCTGCAAAAGAGCTGGTGCTAACAGACAGATTACATGGGATGATTTTTGCGTATATTACGGAAACACCTTGTATTGTTTTTGGGAATTCTTATCCAAAGATTGCCCAGACATATCACGATTGGTTAGCAGATTGCAACTTTATTAAGTATATCCAAGATGTTACGATTGAAAATGTGGCACAAGCAATTGACGAGTTAAAAGAAGTCACACCGAAACGGTTGGATTTAGCTGATAAGTTTGAGCCATTAAAACAAGCGATTTTAAATAATTAATTGACGAGGGAGAAATTGATGTTTAGTCTTAAACGAACGAACGAACGAACGAACGAACGAACGAACGAACGAACGAACGAACGAAGATAAAAATTACCAAAATTAATGACGAGTTGTGAACTACGTGAGAAGTATTCAAAATTGTCACTTGAGCGGGTGAAAGAAATATTGCGAATCAGTGGCTCTCAATTTTGTAATTCTTATGACGAATTCGGAAATCTAACTTTTTACGGCGAATTATTAGCAGGTAAGGGTTTATTGGAGCAAGTGTGATGAGAATCCTAGTATGTGACAAACTTTTATCGTCGCAGAACTGAATCCTAGCCTTTCGATAACTTAAACGGTTGGTAGCCGAAGTTATCGAAAGTTTTTTGTTAAAGCTAGTCGTTGCTGCAAAACGGATATTTTTTTGTTGCGATTAACTGACTTAAGTCAATAATAAAAAACAAGGCAAAGACAATATGTCCCAGCCTTGTTTTCCTGCTTTCCTCACGAAAGTCTAGGGGAGCTGTATCAATAGTCGGTGTTAGTAAGACATCCGAGAAGTGAAGCAGCAACCTAGCTCTCGGTCATGAGAGCTTTGAGTCATGTGTTTGTGTTTATTTTCATTACAAACCATCTTTTTTATTGCATTATTGCTAAAATGTCATCAGCAATCTGGGAGATTGTCGCATAGTCCGTATTGTCTGTTGTGACGATTGAGAGAACGAAGGGCTCCTCCGCATAGATAATGCCAACGTCATGACGGTAGTCGTAGGCATCACCGATTTTGTGCGCAACCCTTAGGTTGATGTCGCGGGAGATTCGTGCGTTATCATAGGCGGTATTGCTCAGATAATCAAGAGATATACCACCGAGCTTGTAGAGAGCGAGCATCATTTTGGCGTTTTTCTCTGCATTGGTTTGCTTAACTGCCACGTCCCACTGCGTTCCTACAATGTGGTTGATTGTCTTTTTAAAGTCGGAATTGTAGCGCTCTGTCGCATAATAACCTAGTAGGTTTGCGCCGGCATTATCGGAATAGTAGCAGGTTTTCTGCAAAACGTCCTCAACGGTGTAATAGCGATTGGTCGGCAGCTCACCTATAACTCCGCTACCGGAGGCTAGGTATGCTCCTTGCCATTGATTAACCTCTGAGGTATATTGCCATTTATCCGTCATCTTTAGCTTGCCTTGATTGAGTAATTTTTGCGTATAATAGATTTCTGGTAGCTTTCCTGTGCTGGCTGCGTGGACATTCATTTGAGCGTTGATTTGAGCGATATCGCCTCCAGTTGTTCTTTGGACGTAGATACCGAGATTGGCTTGGTTGTACTTGCCATTGAGCAGCGCTTGAACTCGATAGATTTTCAGGTCATCAATTGTCTTAAATGATCGCTTCTTGGCGGAGAGATAGGTGCCATTTGCTGTTTGAAAGACAGGCAAGCCGTCTTTGTTGATGATAAGCTTGGTGATTTCAACAGCAGAGCCTTTAGTTTGTATGCCTGCTTTTTGGCTCAGCTCGGCGTCTGAGTAGCAATTAAGCTGAGTCTTTATTAGCAACATTTGCGGGTTAGATAAAAAATAGTCCGCATAGTCGGCGTTGATTGCGGCAAAGTCCTTGCTTGCCGTGATAAATTTATCATCAGTTGTTCGGAATTTTGGAATACCTGTCTCGTCAAATTCGATGGCTTTAATGTGGGCGACATCGCCTTTTGCCAAAAGTTCTGTTGTATTCTTGGCGTTTAAGCTTGAAAATATTGGGACATTTTCTAAGAGATTGACGACAAAGGGAGTTGATTTGCACCAGTAGTTGAGATAATTCGAAGATATTTTTTGAGTAAATGCCTTGTCTGCTGAAATAAATCGACCGTCATTTAGTTTGAATACCGGTGTGCCATTGTCCGCAAGTTCAAGAGAGGCAACACTTAAAACGGTCGCTTTGGGGATAACTTGTGCAGGCTGTGCAAGGCTAATATTGCGATAGCTATTAAGCTCCTGCTTGGTAATCAGATATTCTGGCGCCTTGAGGGTGAAATTTTCAGGGTGATTGATAACGGTATAATTTGCCGTCCCTGAGATGAATCCGTCATTTGTTTCGATAAATGGCTCACCTGAGGCGTTAAATTTTATCTGCTTGATTTGTAGAACGCTCTTTTGAGCTTGCGTACCCTTGGAATCTGACAAAAGCTCGTCTGGGTAAATTTCAGTATCCTCTCTCAACCAAATAAATTGTCCAATTGAGCCGTTAAATTTAAAGTCGGGATTGAGCAAGTTGTACGTTACCGTGTTGTCGTTTGCCTTGATTTTTTGTCCATTATCCAGCAAAAAATAGGTTAGATCATTTGTTACTTCGACTTTTACGACATGTCCGATGACTCCATTGCCTGCCTTAATTGCTGTTTTGCCTACGATATCACCATAAAAATGCTGCATGGTAGTCGGCGTTGCTAGAGTATTGCTGATGACGATATCAAGCTGTAAGCAAAATGCCCCGAGTATGAATAGATATAATGGTTTCTTGCGCATATTTCTTCCTTTGGTTGATATAATTTATTAATGCAGTAACTTAGCTAAACCTAATGCTTCTTAATGCTTGAAGTGGAACTTAGCGTATTGTAAGTGTGTGGTGATTTGCTTATTTGTTAAACAGTCACACAGCGCTTGGTTTTATTAGCTAGGGATACTCAGATTTTCGCTCAGAATATTTGACGTCTTATCGTAGCGGGTATGGTAAACAGAGCGATTTTACCCGTAATCTCAAGAGGTTTCTTACTACTTTTGAGACATTCTGAACAGACTTGCCTAAACGTGAACCATTTATTAAGTGAAGATTTGCTGGGAGTTATTTTAGCTTTGTCACATCAGAAAGCTTAGTAATGATATAATCTGGTGAAATATAAGGCAAGGGAACATCTGATTTAAATAAAATTGTCGCAATTCCTGCATTCTCTCCTGCTTCGATATCTAAAGCTCTGTCGCCAATAACTACAGTTTCACTAGGATTTAGTTGATATCTCTCGATTAAGTAGATAATTGAGCTGGGATTTGGCTTTCTTGGGAAGTGGCTATCGCTAGAAACGACCTCGGTTAATAGCGGCTTTAGTCCGGCATTTTCAAGTAATTGATTGATGGCATCATCTCGGTGACTGATGACAAAGTTTTTCCCTCCGGAGCTGACAATTTCCTTTAGCGTTTTTACAGCACCGCTAAAGAGGATTGGATGCTCTTGCATTGGGATTTCTAAATCACGATAGCGCTGCATAAATAAATTAACGTCACGAACACCAAAAAACTTTGCCGCTTCCTCTGTGGAGCTCTTTTTCATTCGCCGATAAATCATGTCCTCGGCAGTAATAATGCCGAAATCTGAGAGAATTTCCTTGAAGACATTGACACTAATTGCATAGCTATCAATTAATGTGCCACCTAAATCCCAAATATAATTCTGATATTTCATCTGCTCTCCCTTCCTTGTTGATTTTTCCTAATGGAACTATTATAGAACAAATTGAGTTATTTTTCAGAGAAAAATGAATAAAACATCTTTTTTATGGAAAAAGTAAATCCCCAGTGGATAAAAAGGCGAAATTTACTCTAAGAATAAAGTTAAACAGTAGAATTTAATCAAGGAAATTTTCTTTGAAGCCGATTTTCAGCTGCGCTAAATCTCTTAACCTTGTCAGTGCTGCAATTCATATAGATAAACATACATTCATGGAAATAATGAGAGTTGAAAAAGGAAGCATTGCCAATTTGGTGAAACTATGCTACAATGCGAGGCGGACATTTGTCCAAATAACAGAGTAGAAAATATTGCGTTAAGTGTCATAAGGATGGGATGTCGCCTGTGAACGAAGGGAAACCGCGGTAATATTTTCGCATTCGCTGCGTAAGTGGCTGCTCAAAAAGAGGAGTGGTAAAAAATGAATTCCAAAGTGAGTTCGCGTTTTTCAGTCAGAACGATTGCATTACTTGCAATGGTTATTGCGCTGAATTTTGTTTTTGCTAGAGTATTATCGATAGATACTCAATTTTTAAAGATTAATGGTTCGTTTCTAACGCATACCTTATTAGGTGTATTGTTTAGTCCGGCTGTTAATGCTGTAACTTTTGGATTAATGGATGTTGTTGGCTTTATGTTGAAGCCGACCGGACCATTCTTTCCGGGCTTTACATTGACTGCGATCATTGTTGGCGCCTTATACGGTTTTTTTTACTACCGTAAGGAAATTACGCTGAAACGGGTTATTCTTGCCAATCTTGTCATTACCCTGCTTGATTCGCTACTTTTTACCCCGATAAATTTGATGATTTTATATCAAGTGCCATTTTGGGCGTTAATTCCTGCCAGATTGCTTAAAGTTTCGATTATGATTCCGATTCAAGTGGCATTTATTTACATTTTGCTACCGAGAGTTTTAAAAATTGACTTTTTAAAAAGATTTATAGATTAAAGTAAATGATTAATTAAAAAACGAATAACAAAAAAGTTGTGTTTACATCCCAAACACAGCTTTTTTTATTTTTTAAGCAAAGTGGTTGCAAATGAATTAAAAATGAATTACAATACACGAAGTTAGTTTAATACAAAACTACAAAAACAAATAAAAAGGTAAATAATTTATGGCTTTTTGATAAAGTTATAAAAACAGGTGTTTGCCGCTTTGTTTGCAGTATCTTTAGTAAAGGAGGTTAGGTTTATAGGATGTTAAAAAAAAGGTCGGTTAATATAAAATTAATAACAATTCTTGTCTCGTTAATATTGCCATTGTTTTTAACTCATGTTCAGCAGAAAACTTTTGCCGAAAATGTTAAAAAAGACACTTTGGTTAATAAAGAAAATTTAATAAAGTTAAATCAAAAGTTGGTCAGCGAGAAGAATAAAGAAGGGCTACTTCAAGAAACGATTGATTTTGTTTTACATCTTCCGGTATCCGGCGAGATGGCAGATAGTGAAAATGGCGAACGTTCTTTTGAGCCAACAGATGTTTCGTTTGAAGTCTATGAAATCACAGACTATGTTTATCAAATGGCTGAAAGTGGCATTCTTGATAAGACGTCCGTTGAGGATTTGATTAATTCTCAGGCATTGGAGCTTCAGGAGCTGTTTCGTGAAAATCTAGTAGAAACTGCAG
>JAISYB010000140.1 GCA_031270215.1 Streptococcaceae bacterium
GCCTAAAGCAATGCCACCATGTGGTGGAAAACCATATTCTAATGCCTCAAGCAAGAAACCAAATTGCTCATCAGCTGCCTCTTGAGTAAAGCCTAAGGCTTCAAACATCTTCTCCTGCAATGCACGCTGATTAATCCGCAAACTACCGCCGCCTAGCTCATAACCATTTAAAACAATGTCATAGGCTTCAGCTTTAACCTTTTCTGGTTGTGTTAAGAGCAGCTCTTGTGTATTTTCTGTCGGTAGCGTAAATGGGTGATGTGCTGATGTGAAACGCCCTTCTTCCTCGGAATATTCAAAGAGCGGCCAGTCAACAATCCAAAGAAAATTAAAGCTATTTTCGTCAATTAGACCTAATATTTTAGCTAGGCGTGTCCTTAAAGCACCAAGTGTTGCGGCAACAACTTCCTTTTTATCCGCTGCAAATAAAAGTAAATCTCCGCTTTCAGCGGCTAATTTGCTGATTAACTCCTCTTGAACCTCTGTTAAAAACTTAGCGATTGGTCCGGAAAATCCGGTATCCTCCACCTTAAGCCATGCCAAGCCTTTTGCGCCAAACTGTGTCGCATATTGAGCCAGCTCATCTAATTTCTTGCGTGAAAACTGGCTTGCAGCAGATTTAACATTGATTGCTTTAACCTGACCGCCGTTTTCTAAAGCTGTTTCAAATACTTTAAACGGCACGTCAGAAACAATTTCACTTAAATCAATCAGCTCCATTAGAAAGCGTATATCCGGCTTATCGCTGCCAAACCTTGCGATTGCTTCATCATAGCTCATTCTTTCAAACGGTAAAGCAACGTCAATTCCCTTAGTTTCTTTCATGACACGACTAATCACCCCTTCGGTAATCTCTTGGATTTCCTCTGCGGACAAAAATGACGTTTCAAGGTCAATCTGGGTAAATTCCGGCTGCCTATCTCCACGCAAATCCTCGTCCCGAAAGCATTTAACAATCTGATAATAACGGTCAAAGCCGGCGTTCATTAAGAGCTGCTTGGTAATCTGAGGTGATTGTGGTAAGGCATAAAAATGACTTGGATAAATCCGACTTGGCACTAAATAATCCCTTGCGCCTTCAGGTGTTGATTTCGTTAGGTAAGGTGTTTCAACATCTATGAACTCTAAATCATCCAGATAATGACGAACAGTTTTAGTCACTTGATGGCGTAATTTGAAATTTTCAAGCATGCTTGGTCTACGCAAATCTAAATAACGGTATTTCAAACGCAGCTCATCACTGGCATTTAGCTCATCAGTAATCTCAAATGGCGTTGTTTTTGCCGCATTTAAAACGACTAAATCAACAACCTCAAGCTCAATCTGTCCGGTAACTAGCTTCGGATTTGCCACTTCACGACGGACGACAACCCCTGATACTTCAATCACATACTCACTTCGCAAGCTTTCCGCACGAAGAGCGAGTGCTTCACTCACCTGAGCAGGATTGATTACTAGCTGAACAATGCCTTCTCTATCACGTAAATCAATAAAAATTAACCCTCCGAGATTGCGCCGCTTAGCTACCCAGCCTTTTAAAACAATCTGCTGCCCCAAGTATTCCTCGGTGACACGTCCTGCATACATTGTCCGTTTCAATTTTCATTCCACACTTTCTATATCAACTCATCATAAATCAAGGCAAAATCTTGATATACTTGATTTAATGGATATGCTCTTTCTTCTCTCGTTTTTGCATTCTTAATCTTAATAACGCTTTGATTTAACTCATCTTCACCGAGCGTTGCAATCAGCTCGCTATTGAGCTTATCTGCTGTTTTAAATTGCGCTTTAGCTTTACGATTTAAGACATCACGCTCTGCTGAAAAGCCCTGATTTCTAATCGCTTGAACGATTTGTAATGCAGCAACATTGACACTCTCGCCTAATGCAACGAGATAAACATTAAGTGGCAGATTACTTGCTAGCTTAATCTCCTCTGCCTTTAATGTAAGCAAAAGACGCTCAACGCCTAAAGCAAAGCCAAAGCCTGCCGTTTTCGGTCCGTCAAAATACTCAACCAAGCCGTCATAACGCCCGCCCCCGCAAATCGTTGTCTTGGCATTACCGATTGCATCACTTGTAACCTCAAAGATTGTATGATTGTAATAATCCAAGCCACGAACCATATTACTATCAATGACGTAAGGAATATTTAACGCTTCAAGCATTGTCTTAACAGCCTCGAAATGCGCTTGGCTTGCTTCATTGAGATAATCCAAAATAGACGGCGCATTGGCAACAATTGCTATATCTCGCTTGTCCTTTGAATCTAAAACACGTAGTGGATTTTTCGCTAAACGACTTGCCGAATCCTCACTTAACTCATCTTTAAATGGCAATAGGTAATCAATCAGTGCTTGACGAAATGTTTCACGACTTGATTTATCTCCCAGTGTATTAATCACAAGCGTAATTCTCTTTAAACCAAGCTGGTCAAAAAAGCGCATTGCCATAGCAATACTTTCAACATCTGTCGCTGGATTTACTGAGCCAAAGCACTCCACCCCAATCTGATGAAACTGCCGACTGCGACCTGCTTGAGGACGTTCAAAGCGAAACATTGGACCTTGGTAAAAAAGTTTTGTCGGTGAGATATGTTCGGGTGCAAATAGCTTATGCTCGACATAGGCACGAACAACCGCTGCTGTTCCTTCTGGACGCAGGCTGATATGCCGATTCCCTTTATCGTAAAAATCATACATTTCCTTACTGACAATATCGCTTGTATCTCCTACCGCCCGAGAAAATACCTCATAATTTTCAAAGATGGGTGTTCTGATTTCTTGATATTGATAATCAGCAAAGACTGAGCGTGCCACCTGCTCGACATGCTGCCAATCGCTTGATTTAAATTGTTCTTTCTCTTTTAGTTCAATTGGTAAAATATCATTTGTACCCTTTGGTCTTTGTAGCTTCATCTTTGCTCCTTTTATATAAAACATATCGAAATCACAAGCAATTGCTAAAACCTGCCAAGCATCTGCATTGACCTGAATTTAATGTCAAATGAAGATGTCAACAGGTTCCAAAATACTATATAACTGTGAATGTGCATAGCAACACTTAGCGGCTCAGGAAACTAGAAAATTGAGGAGATTGCTCACAAATGTTTACAAATTGCTTGCTTTCCTAGCTGACCCACCGAGTTTTCCTATATCACAAGCATTAATTTGAGTATGAAAATTTCCAGCCTTGATTTTAATTATTTATGAGTGTCAAGCAATGCTTTTCTTGAAGCATTAACTCTACCTCGATCATCTACTTCGGTCACTTTGACTAAAATCTCATCTCCAAGCTTCACAACATCTTCCACCTTACCAACACGTTCATTGGCTAGCTGTGAAATGTGAACTAAGGCATCTGTCCCCTCAAATAGATTGACAAAGGCACCGAATTTTTCAATCCGCACAACCTTGGCTAAATAAGTTTCGCCAACCTTAGCTGCTTTTGTCAGCTGCTCAATGATTGCTTTAGCACGCTTAATTGCCTCAGCATCATCTGAATAAATTGAAACCAGACCTGTTTCATCAATATCAATCTTGACACCAGTTTCATCAATAATCTTATTAATCTGCTCGCCACCCTTACCAATAACCACCTTGATTTGATTTTCTTCGATTTTAAGGAAATCAATCTTCGGTGCGTATTTAGAAACCTCTTGACGTGGCTCACTAATTGCAGCAGTAATTGTTTCTAAGATTTGGAAACGGGCAGTTTGTGCTTGCGCTAAAGCCTCACGTAAAATTTCCTCGGTAATACCTTCTATCTTAATGTCCATTTGAAGTGCCGTAATCCCAGTCTTTGTACCAGCGACTTTAAAGTCCATATCACCGAAGTGGTCTTCTAAGCCTTGAATATCGGTTAGGATTGTATAATTACTACCGTCTGAGATTAAGCCCATTGCAATTCCGGCAACCGGCGCTTTGATTGGCACACCGCCAGCCATTAAAGCAAGAGTCCCCGCACAAATCGAAGCTTGAGATGATGAACCATTTGACTCTAAAACATCTGCAACTAGACGAATTGCGTAAGGAAACTCCTCAACACTTGGAATAATCTGCGCTAAAGCACGCTCACCCAAAGCACCGTGTCCAATTTCTCGACGACCGGGACTCATTGCACGCCCAGTTGAACCAACTGAGTATTGAGGGAAATTATAATGGTGAATAAAACGTTTCTTGTAGCCAACATCTAAGCCGTCAATTGTCTGCGCCTCAGAAAGTGGTGCTAAGGTTAGAACAGATAATGCCTGTGTTTGCCCGCGAGTAAATAGACCTGATGCATGAACACGTGGTAAGAAGTCAATTTCTGCTTCAAGTGGGCGGATTTCATCAACCTTACGCCCGTCAGGACGAACCTTGTCCTCAGTAATCAAGCGACGAACCTCTGCGTGCTCCATTTTTTCCAATATCTCAACGACTTCACGATTTTTACGAAGTCGATCCTCGTCTTCTGCAAATTTTTCCTCATAAATCGCAATCACTTTGTCACGCACTGCATTAGTTGCAGCTTCGCGCGCCAGCTTTTCTTCAACCTGTACTGCTTGAGCGAGTTCTGAATAATATAGGTCATTAATTTCCGCCTCAAGCACTTTATTAACCTGAAGTAACTCAACATCTGCTTTTTCTTTGCCAACCGCTTTAACGATTTCTTCTTGGAATGAAACCAATTCCTTAATCGCAGCATGTCCTTTGATTAAAGCAGAGAGCATAACCTCCTCAGACAATTCCTTAGCGCCTGACTCAACCATGTTAATCGCATCCTTAGTTCCGGCAACAGAAAGCTCTAATAGTGACTGCTCGTATTGCTCAGCTGTCGGGTTAAGTACTAATTCACCGTCAATATAACCGACCTCAACGCCGGCAATTGGTCCGTTAAAAGGAATATCTGAGATTGAAAGGGCAAGAGATGAGCCGAACATCGCTGCCATTGCAGCACTATTGTCTGCATCATAGCTCAAAACGGTATTGGTAATCTGTACTTCATTTCTAAAGCCATCAGCAAACATTGGACGAATTGGACGGTCAATAAGGCGAGCGGTTAGGGTAGCGTCAGTTGATGGGCGCCCCTCACGCTTTAAGAAACCACCGGGAATTTTACCCGCAGCATACATCTTTTCTTCATAATTGACGGTTAATGGGAAAAAGTCCCCATCACGCATTCCTTTACTCATCACCACCGCAGATAAAACGGTCGTGTCACCATAACGTACAACGACTGCACCATTTGCCTGCTTTGCAACCTGACCAATCTCAACAATTAATGGACGATTTGCCCAATCTGTTGAAAAAACTTTTTTGTTTGACATATTATCTCCTTTTGATAAATGGCTAAAACAACGCTGTCAATAGCTTGCCATTTTAGCGATTAATTATAAAACTGAAAGCAACTGTTTTCAGCTAAATCTCTAAACTCATATCTATATCACGATTGAATAGACACGTACTTGTTTATTCTACCGTAAACACGCAGAAAAAGCGATTAAAATTCGCATTTGCTTCGCAAATAATCGCTTGACCTGAATTTATCCTATGCCCACTCGCCTGCTCTAAATACTGGTATGCGAGTGCCGTCTTTGAGAATACCGTCAATATCCATCTGGCTAGAACCAACCATAAAATCAACATGAACCTGCGAA
>JAISYB010000146.1 GCA_031270215.1 Streptococcaceae bacterium
ATAGCTGCGATTTTCATAAGCTAAGAGTTGCGTTTTTTCAAGCGCTTCGTGTACTATCTGGTAATCCTCTGCACTGTCACTTTCAAGCAGTTTTTTATGTGGTGTACGTCCGAGTATAACGATTTGTTTAACCGTCAAGTCAAAATTTAAGTCATTAAACTGTCCGACAACACCGAGGTATTTTGCGACCTCTTTATTTGATGCTTTTAGAATATCTAAATCATCTAAGTAGACGCTGCCACTACTTACTGCTGTACTTTTATAAATACTTTTTAGTAACGTCGTCTTCCCTGAACCGTTTGCTCCGATTAAACCAATCGTCTTGTTTTTAGGCACTTCTAAGGAAACATTTTTAACAATTACTTTTTTGCCAAGTTTGACATCTACATTTTCAACCGATAGTTTCATTCGTTGCCTCCAAAGCTGTATCCTTTTTTCACAATGATATAGACAAATAATGGCGCCCCAATAATTGAGGTGATAATCCCGATTGGCAGCTCGACATTTTTAGCAATCACCCGTGACAATAAATCTGCCCAGACCATAAATAAGCCACCAAAAATACCTGTGACTGGTAGACTAACCTTGTGATCTGCACCGAAGAATCCCCTGACGATATGTGGCACAATCAAGCCGACAAAGCCAATCATCCCTGAATTTGCCACAATAACTCCTGTAACAAGAGCTGAAATTGCCATGTAAATCTTGCGATATTTGCCTAGTGAGATACCAAGCGTAATTGCCGCCTCATCACCTAGGAGCATTACGTTTAGAATCCTTGATTGACTCATAAAGAAAATGGCAGCACAGACAACGATTGCAATCACCAGTGGCAGTTTTTGCCAGCTACTAGAAGCAAGGCTCCCCATCAGCCAAAAGGTAACTGTCTTGATGCCTTCGGTATTACCAGCCAAAAATACAATCAGATTTGAAAATGAACTAAACAGTGCACTGATAATCGAACCAGATAAGACTAGCTTGACGCTGGTCATCCTGCCACCAACGCTTGACAAGACTAAAACCGAAGCTGTGGCTAAGAGTGCGCCAAAAAAAGCACCGAAGAATAAACCAAACTGAGAAAAAAAGCCGGTTGAACCAAAACCAATCAGTATCGCAAAGGTCGCACCAAGGGAAGAACCTGAAGAAATACCTAAGATATAGGGATCTGCAAGAGGATTTTGAACGACTGCCTGCATAACACTACCACTCGTTGCAAGACCCATACCAACGAAAATCGCAAGTAAAACGCGAGGTAAACGTACAAACCAAATGATATTCACTGCTGCTGGCGCAATACCTTCTATGTTACCGAGCACACCGTTACTTATCTTGAAGAGAAATATTTGAAAGACGTCACCGAGTGCTATATCCGCCTGCCCATTACTGACAGAAATGGCAGTCGAAAAAATTACTGCTACTAAAAATACGAGATACCAGATCAAAAATAAATGGTGAGATTGTCTGCTTGTTTGTTGCATTTTGCTGGTTTGCTCTTCAGTTATAGAGATTTGATTCATGTTATTGTATTTTAAAGCAGTGCCAGCTAAAAAAGTTGGTGCTTTTTCTCCTTTCTATGAATTCAGAACAACCGCACTGTTATTCTAAATTAATCTAACAACGATATTGATAATCATTATCAATTAGAATGTTATCAATACCATTATCGATTGTCAATAAAAATTTTCTTGTTTTGTTTTAGTATTTTCAAAGCATACCTCCTCTACTTTAAATAAAGAAGAAGTGGGATAAAAAGCGTTTAACGACGTAGCAATTAGGAAATTGCGGGCATTTCATTCACCAATGTTCGGAAATTTATCGCTTTCTAGGCAAATGAAGTTGGGTCTGACCCAAAAATCTAAAATTCGCTGATTATGAAATAGAAAAAACGCATGAAATCAATGTTTCCACAAATGAGTTTCATACGATTTTTCTATTTTCAAGACTTTTGGGTCAGCCTCCTACTTTTAAATAAAGAAAGCCACCTCTTGCGAGATGACTAAAAGGAGTTATGAAAAAGATTAATTATTTGGGATAAAATTATTGTAAATCGGAAACCTTAAACGAAACTTAAAAAATTCAAAAATTTCATTTATTTTTTCGGATTACCCAAAAATTACGTCAGAATGGTCAAATAACATTCTTAATTCCATAAATTAACCTTGTAAAAATGGCTTAATCTTGAAATCCGTTAGGATGTTTTTGTTGCCAGCGCCAAGTATCAGCACACATTATCCCAATGTCCTTGGTTGGCGACCAGTTTAAAACAGCTTTGGCTTTGTCGATTGCGGCATAAGAAACCGGAATATCTCCGGCACGACGTCCAACGACTTGATAGGGAATCGGACGACCGACAACTTTTTCAAAATTATCTATAATCTGATAAACACTGTAGCCGACACCACTGCCAAGATTAAATATCTCATAGCCTTGGTTATCCTGAAATAAATAATCTAGCGCCTTAGTATGCCCTGCGGCTAAATCCGCTACATGTACGTAATCTCTGATGCAAGTGCCGTCTTCTGTCGGATAATCTCCACCAAAGACACTCAATTTCTCTAGCTTACCAATTGCAACCTGCGTAATATAAGGTGCTAAATTATTCGGAATACCATTTGGATCTTCGCCAATCTCTCCACTTTCATCTGCACCAAGCGGATTAAAATAGCGCAACGTCACCACTCCAAAATCTTCATTCGCAGCACAGATGTCAGTCAATATCTCCTCAATAATTAATTTTGTTCGACCATATGGATTAGTAACATTACCAATCGGGTCGCTCTCCTTAAGTGGCATAATCTCTGGCTGTCCATAAACCGTAGCTGATGAACTAAAGATTAGCTTTTTCACTGCGAACTCCTGCATCGCTTTAACCAGATTAATCAAGCCGATAAGGTTGTTTTCGTAATATTTCAACGGTTGCTCAACGGACTCACCAACTGCTTTATAGCCTGCAAAATTAATCACAGCATCAATTTCTTCAGCTGCAAAGACTGCTTCAACCTGCTTAGCATCCTTTAAATCAACATTGTATAAAGAAATAGACTCCCCTGCCAATTTTTCTAACTGTTCAAGGACTTTTGGACTAGAATTACTGAAATCATCTAAAATCACGACACGGTAGCCATTTTTGATTAAATCTAATACCGTATGTGAGCCAATATATCCCGTCCCACCAGTTACTAATATTGTTTTGATCATGCGCCTCTTAACCACCCTTCAATTGTTCTTTCTATAATACCATAAAGCTAAGGTAAATACACTCAAACATACCACAAATAAAGTGTTATTTCCGACAGATTGCGTTAAAATTAAGATGAGGGTTCATAATTAACGAGGTGATTAGCAATGTATCTTACCCTAAAGGATAATACAAGAATCTATCTTGAGGTCACCGGTAGCGGAGCACCTCTAGTCCTGCTCCATGGCAACGCTGAAAATACACGTTATTTCAAACGGCAGATTCCCCTATTTGAGCAATATTTTACTGTGATTACCCTTGATTTTAGAGGACATGGTAAAAGTAGTAATGGAATACACCCGCTCTCATTTGAATTATTTGCGAGTGACTTAAAAGAAATCGTAGATTTATTGGGGATTAAGCAATTTCATTTACTTGGTTTTAGTGACGGCGCAAATGTTGCAATGATTTTTGCCAGCAAATTTCCAAAATATGTCAATAAATTAATTCTCAATGCGGGTAATCTCTCCGCTGACGGACTGCTTTTTATCTCAAGGATTGCAACAGAACTGGCGATAATACTAGCGTATCTATGTTTTTGGAAACGTGATTTAGTTGAAATCAGAAAACTGATGCGGCAATCCGTTAAGCTTTCTTGGCAAGATTTGACGAAAATTTCCGCAAAAACGCTCGTTCTCGTTGGTGCATTTGATATGATTAAGCCGTCACATTCTAAGAAACTAACACAAGCAATTCCTAACGCTCGTCTGATTGTCATCCCCTTTGCTTTACACGATATCGCAAGGATTAGATCAAAGCGTTTCAATCAGGTCGTCTTAGACTTCCTAATCACGCAAAACACATGAATACTTTCCTCATTCTTAGTTTTAGCCTATACTAAAGCTCAAGAGGAGTTAGTTTTGGAGGAATTTATTGCTTATTTAGATTCACACGATACGGTTAAACGAAGCAGCAATATTTGCTCAAGCTTTGACGGATATTTCCCCCAAACATCCACTACAATTAACAGCTCACCTAATCAATAAACTTAAGCGATAAAAACTGCAGCATTTGTCGCAATTGTCCTTAATCTCATCAATTTTGAAGGGAGTTTATATGAAAACAATCATTCACCGCCTAAGGCAAAACTTAAAAACACTCAAAAAAGTCTTTGTCTTAACCGTTTTTATCATCGCATTCTACGAGCTATCAGGTATTTTCAAAACTTTAAATTCGGAAAAATTAAATCACATTCTTGATTCGATTAGCCCCTCTCAGTTTATCTTATTGATTTTCTTAGGTATCATTGCGATTACTCCGATGCTCATCTATGATTTGGTAATTAACAAAGAACTAGATACGCATCTGAAAAAGCAATATATCATCGAAACAAGCTTTCTAATCAACACATTGAACAATTTGATTGGCTTTGGTGGCTTGATTGGCACTAGTCTTAGAGCCCATTTTTATGGCAATCAAAGAACTGCTAAGGAAATGGTTCAAACATTAAGCAAATTATTATTATTTGAAATGAGTGGCTTATCGCTACTAAGTGCTGCAACTCTCCTTTTAGTGTTCACACCTGTGACCAACAGCTATTTCTTTAATTACTGGCCTTGGCTTTTGGGAGGCGCGCTTTATTTTCCATGTGTCTTAGCTTTTAGCCATTTTAGCCAAGCAAATCAAAAAATAGCCATTCAAAACACCATGAAGTCTGAATTGACCTTAGCTTCTTTTCTCGAATGGTTCGCTTTGGCAGGATTATTTGTCATTATCGGCTGGATGCTTGGTTTCAATATCCATCTAGGTCAGCTGATCGTCTTATACATTGCCTCAATTATTATAGGGCTGGTTTCAATGATTCCTGGCGGTCTTGGCTCTTTTGATGTAATGATTATCTTAGGCTTGGAGGGTATGGGGATTACGCCTGAGGAGGCTGCTGTTTGGCTGTTGATTTATCGACTGACCTACTACATTATTCCAGTCCTCTTGGCATTAATCGTCTTTATTCGGACAACATTTAAGTCAACTAATGAAAAGTATAATAATATCCCTAAGGCTTTATTGTCTGAGTTTGCCCATAAGCTAGCAGTTAGTCTACTTTATATCCTAGGTATTCTCTTAGTTTTATCCGCAGCTGCACCGACTGCCTTTGAAAAAATCAAGTGGTTGCATAAAATTACACCTTGGGGTGCTCATACTGTTCTGACGATTCCAAAACTTGTGATGGGCTTTCTCCTACTCATTGTAGCTCATGCGATTTTGGTCAAGGTCAAGCGTGCTTTCATTCCGTCAATTGTACTACTTCTAGGTACATTAAACTATATCTTAGTTAAATCAACATCTTTAATTCCGATTTTTAGCGGCAATCGCTGGTTCTTTATTTATTACCAATCAACAATTGTAACCAGTTGTATCATCGGTTTGGCTATTTTACTAATTATTATTTCAAGAGGCGAGCTATATCGCGAGCAACTCGTCCTATCTAGCGAGTTATTCCTAAAAGATGGATTAATCTTTATCATCTTGATTCTCTTTTACGTCCTAATCGGCGTCTATAATCATCCAAGTAAGCACCATCATTTAATCCATACAAATTTTTGGCTTTTCCCATCAGAGAAGCTTTGGTTGACCGGTTTTATTGTTATTTTGATAATTGCAGCCTTTATTTCCTTACTGCTTTTCTACCTTCAAGGTAAACGTCAAACAATCGGCGAAGCATTCGACATCAAAAAGATAGAGCAGGTTTTAAGCACCTACGGTGGCAATCAGCAAAGCCACCTCATCTTTCTTCAAGATAAGGAACTTTACTTTTATTACCAAGACGGAAATCCGGTTGCTTTTTTACAATTCAAAAGAGTTCAGGATAAGTTGATTGTAATGGGTAATCCAAGTGGTAATTATCAAGTATTTCAGCCGCTCATCAAAGCATTTGTTAAACAAGCTGATTGCTTTGGTTACATTCCAATCTTCTACGAGGTGACCAAAAATCAAGTCATGTTTCTTCATGAGCTGGGCTTTCAGTTTTTTAAAATGGGCGAAGAGGGGCACGTCACGCTTGAGCATTTTTCAACCTCCGGCAAGAAAAATCGCACCAAACGCTCGTTGGTTAATCAAGTCGAAAAGGCTGGGTTTACAATGACCGTCATCCATCCACCTTTTAGTTCAACGGTACTTAATCGCCTGAAGGAAGTTTCAGATGACTGGCTGGACGGTCGCAGCGAAAAAGGATTCTCTCTAGGCTTCTTCAACGAGGAATATCTAAGCACCTCTCCTATTGCGATTGTCAAAAATGAGCAGGACGAAATTGAAGCATTCGCAACGATTATGCCCAGCTATCAGGGGAATAAAATAATCTCGGTTGATTTGATGCGTTATTCTAAAAAATCTCCAAAGGGTATCATGGACTACCTATTCATCAGTCTGTTTGAATATTATAAAGCGCAGGGATTTGAGAAATTTGATCTTGGCATGGCGCCATTATCCAATGTCGGTATTTCTAATAATAGCTATACCTTCGAACGCTTAGCGCATTTGATTTATCAATTTGGCTCAAAGATTTACAGCTTCCAAGGGCTGCGTGCCTATAAAGACAAATATGCTAATACTTGGGTCAGTCGTTATACACTCTATCCTCGTAACAAAAGTATTATTTTCACCATATTCGCACTTCTAGCTGCGGATAAAAAGTAAAAAGAAGGTGGACAGCATCGTTTAACGACGTAGCAATTAGGAAATTTTTGTCAATATTCGCCAATGTTCGGAAATTTATCTATTTTCCTAGTCGGCACTGCTTGTCCCCCGTGAATCACGAACATTAAACTAGGTGCGACTTTTGGGTCAGACTCTTACGGAAAAGCTAGTGGCAACATGCCTTAGCGGGTTTCCCTTAGGTGCTGACTAGTCATTGCTGCATTTCTCATAGCGAACTCCTGCGACCGAAACGGTTGCGGGAGTTTTAGATTACCTGCTTGGATGTTAGATTCGCCGGACTTTACAGGCTAGGGAAGTTCGGCATCATCTGAAAAACAGACAGGCAAAGTACGCCTTTACTATTTTTAGATAATCTAGCTTCGAGGACTAGGCGATACTCTCCCGAAACAATTATTTTTTTGCAATAAGTCGGCTAAGCCACTGGCGTGGCAAGTCTCTTTTATCTTGAAAGAACGCTGGCTACCGTTCGAGTATGCCTAAACAACGCTCTCGGATTTTTAATCTAACTTAACCCATAAAGCAGGGCGAACGAAGCGGCTACCATAGACATAATTCTCGGCGCAGTTGATAATACCCTTCTCGACAAAGCCCGCATTAGTATAGAAGTCACCCGCCGAACGAAGCCAGAAGGCATAGTCTGTTGGGAAATCTAACAAACTAGCGTAAACGCCATCGCCTGTGTCTACTACAGTTAAGTTGTTATTAATATCACCATAGCTTAAAGCAAACGCTTGTTGACTGCCATCAATAGCGTCAACCGTACTCGCAAAGCGAGTGTCTACACACCATTCAGGATCCCAAGTCCATTCATTATACAAAACACCTGATTGAAATTTGGCTAAAGTTGGATCGTGTAAATTAACTGTTAAGATCTTGCTCTCATAATTTATCAAGGTATGGGCATAGTAGTAATCAATCACTGCTTTTAAGCCATAGCCTGCCGCTAAACCACTATCCTGATAACCGTTTGAACCATCGCTATCAAAGTAGAATTGATTACGAGAACCAACAATATTCTCATCAGGGTTAAATGTAATATTACCATCAGATAAAGCGCCTTGAGCTTTTTCTGATAGGAATGGGACATTGGTGGAACCAGTAGATCCACTTCCGTACGCCTCAAGTTCTGTCAAAGGATTGACTTTAAGAATTAATGCTTGATCACCGTCAACCTTTAAAACACGCCAGTCTGCGTTCGCAAAAGTATAGATAGGGTTCCCAG
>JAISYB010000171.1 GCA_031270215.1 Streptococcaceae bacterium
AAGTCGTGAAAAGCAAAAAATAATTATGGAAAAGCATGAGTTTAGCTAGCAAAATTATTGAAAAGAATAATGCAGTTTGTTGCTGCGTTTAGGTAGGGAGAACAAGGGAGTGTACGCAAAATATTTTAAAAGATGGATAGATTGTTTACTTTCGCTACTGGGTATAATTATTTTGTCGCCATTGTTATTGCTTTTATCGATTGCAATCAAGATAAATTCCAGAGGGCCTGTGATTTTTAAGCAAAAACGAGTAGGAAAGGACAAGTCATATTTTAACATCTATAAGTTTAGAACGATGTATGTTGACACACCAAAGGATATGCCGACACATCTCGTAGATAATCCTGAAGCCTATATCACTAAGGTTGGGAAGTTTTTAAGAAAGACCAGTTTAGATGAGCTGCCACAGCTAGCCAATATCCTAAAAGGCGATATGGCAGTTATTGGTCCTCGCCCTGCCCTTTGGAATCAGTATGATTTAATCAATGAGCGGGATAAATATCAGGCAAATAGCATTCGCCCAGGGCTAACCGGCTTAGCACAGATACGTGGTAGAGATGAGCTGGAAATTTCACTCAAGGCTAAAATTGACGGTGAATATACTAATCATTTAACAATGTGGATGGATTTGAAATGCTTCTTTGGCACGATTTTAGCTGTCTTTAAGCGTGACGGAGTCATTGAGGGCGGCACTGGAACCATTCAAAAAGGAGAGGATAAAAAGTGAAAAGGATATTGCAGCAGATTGCTAGCTATCGCAAGTGATAACAGAGGAAACAAAGATATTATCCAAAAGCGTGCAGCAGGATACTTGGTTTCTACCAATATGGCAAAGGCAGATGTCAACAAAATTCAACAGGCCATTTATCAAACGATTAAAGAGAATCTTTCAGAGAATGACATGAAAAAATTTTCTACTCTTGATTTAAAAAAGCTTCTTCTAGCGTTGTTATAGATCAGTCAGTTAATGAATAGAAATAAAAAAACGAAAGTAGGTGGATGTTTTGAAGCTACCCTGGATAACCTTTTTGATAACTCTTGCTTTAGCCTCTATTTTTACTAAGATAACAGGGGACACTTCCAGTATTCCTTATTTTATCTGTTATATTATTACAGGATTTGTTTTGATGTTGACGCTTGTCAGTGAGCTGAAGCTCTCCAGAAGATGGTTATTCCCGTTTTGGGTAGCTATGACACTACAAATGGCTGGTTTTGCTTATCTACTTGTGATTTCAGATAATGGTTCGAATCTATCCGCTACTTCCCACGTACCCTTTTTATCTGTCAATCCTGATAATTATCCAGGTTATGCAAGGAATTATGCCTTAAATGGTATTACAACAAAATTAAACTATTCGCAGTGGCTGGGCTATGTTTACCGTTTAGTTGGCATTCAGTCTGGCGTTGGTATTATGCTATCCATTTTATTTTCATACACAGCGATTACTTTTTTTGTGAAAACAGTTCGCTATTATGATTCAACTTTGATTGATAAGCTACCATTTAATATCGGATTGTTGTATTTATTATTTTATCCACAAATGTTATCTGAATCCTTACAGATACACCGAGAAGCATTGATTATCTGTTGTTTGAGTATTTCGTTGTATCATTTTATCCACTGGTGGCGTGAGCGTAAGCTCCACTCAATGATGATTGCGATTTTAGCTTGTCTGCCAGCAGGGTATTTACATGCAGGGAGTATCTTTGTAGCGGTTGGTATAGGGATTGTTTTTATCTGTTATTTAAATAATCGAGATAAAGTGGTGATTGATGTTAAAACCTTTATGGCACTAGTCTTTGTTATTGGGATAGCTGTTTTTGTTGTCACACACATGGAATTGGGTAAATTTGATAATTTAGATGTTCAAAACGTGGCGGAAACAAGAGGCGGACGACTTGGAGATGGTGGTAGTGGTTATCAAGCTGGCTTTCATATTCCTATACCGATTTTATCAGCGATTATTAACACGCCAATTAAGAGTTTTTATTTTCTTGCTTCACCCTTACCAACGTACTGGCGAAGTATTGTAGATATCCTGACCTTCTTACTATCAAGTTTATTTTATATTGTTCCGATTTTTTATACGCTAAGTCATCGGAAAAAATTAAATAACAATTTGTTGTTTGTGATCATCGGTATCATTTTAATTTTTACAATTCCTTTTGCATGGGGGGTAAATAATTCTGGAACGGCTGTACGACATCGGACAAAAGCAGTTATATGGATCGCTTTTGCCATCGTTTTACTTATTCAGGAATTACAAATAAAACGGCAACAAAAATTAGAAAGGGTGAAAAGATGAAATCAAAAGTTTTACTAATCCAACCATACTTTGGCAAGCTGCCTAATTATTTTGAGCTATGGCTTTGGAGTATGACAAATAATCCAGAGTTTGATGTCTTGTTTGTGACGGATTGTGATTTGTCAAAATATCATTTACCTGCAAATATTTTTGTTCAACAAATGACTTTCGCGCAATTACGCCAACAGATTAGTGAAAAACTCGCAATGTCAATTTATTTAGAGAGACCATATGATTTGGTTGATTATAAAATTTGTTTTGGGAAAATTTTTGAGGAAGAGCTAAAAGGCTATACACATTGGGCTTATTTTGACATTGATTTAACCTTCGGTAGATTATCGCAATTTATTACTGATGATATGCTGGAAAAATACGATAAAATCGGCTCATATGGGCATTTAACTATTCTAAAAAATACACCGCAGATAAATCATCTTTATGCGCAAGATAATTTATGGCAAATAAGCTTCAAAGAAACGCTTACTTCGTCACAATTATTTAACCTTGATGAAGCTGGTGGGATTAATCGTGTATTTTACGATCAGGGCTGGGCATATGGCAATTTTCCGCTTTCAGACATTGGCTACATGCAGCCTAAGTGGCGAGATGGTCGATATTCGGCGCCATATCAATTCTTTTTTGTTGCAGACAAACGAGTCTTTGTTGCAACTAGTCAGACAAAAGATGCGGAGATTTTAGTTGAGGAAGTAGCTTATATTCATTACCAAAAGCGTCCAGTCAAAAATTTAGAAAATGTTGATTTTAATCAACCATTTTATTTTAGTGATCAAGGTGTTTATAATTTTGAACTAAAAAATTTACCTGAGCTTTTATGGCGAAATAAGCTTAAACCGTGGGTAACTCGCTATTACCATTATCAAAATTTCATAAAAAAAACTTGGCTATACGCTTTAGGAAAGGGCACGATGGATAGGTCTACTAAAATCAAGCAACGAGAAATGATGCGAATTACTCAACAACAGCGTGTCAAAAATATCATTGGTACATGGGAAGAAATAAGTAAAGAGATTCAAAATTAATGCTTAAGGCAAGCGCTAAAGAACAACAACGAGAGGAATAGTTAGTGAAAAAGGTTGCTACAAAGATTATGTTTCGTTTGATTTACCAATTGTTGTCATTACTGACACCGATTATTACGATTCCTATCGTTTCAAACGTATTAGGACCAGCAGGGATTGGGGAATATAAATATTTAGCTTCGATTGTTTCCTATTTTCTTTTATTTGCAGGTCTTGGTCTTGGTATTTATGGCAATCGAACGATTGCGATTGCTAGAGATGATAGACAGAAGCTCTCGCAGAGCTTTTGGGAAATTGAGCTGAGCAGTATTTTGGTTTCTTCGCTTGCCTTAATTGCCTACCTGATTTTTGGTCTTGCGACCCATCAAGGTGGGTATTACTATATTTTTTCTATTTCTTTCATTTCTACTTTACTGGATATTAGCTGGCTTTATGCAGGACTCGAAGATTTTGGTTTGATTACCATAGTTAATATTTTTGTTAAGCTTGCTTTAGTTGCTTCTACTGTTTTATTAATTCATAAGCCGAGTGATTTAGGCTGGTATTTTGTGATTCAAACCATTCAAGGCTTGCTTTCTAGTTTATCACTATGGTTATTTGTTAAAAAGCATGTTGATTTTGTTCCAATCAAATTAAAGCATATTTTTAAGCATTTTAAAGGTTCGGCTAAGTTCTTCACAGCACAGGTTGCAGGAACGTTATATGGCGCCATTCCGATTAATCTATTAGGATTTTTTACGAGTTTGACCGTTGTCGGGTATTATTCCAATGCAGGAAGTATCCTTGGTATCGTTACGGCAGTTGTTATGGTGATAGATTATGTCTTATTGCCAAGAATGACTTCAGGTGTTGAAAAGCATGGGAAGGATTATTTGGTAAAAAATATTGAGAAAACAATCCATACCCAGCTATTTTTAATTATTGGCATCATGTTTGCTTTGTTTAGTGTTTATGCACACACTGTGCCATGGTTTTTTGGCATCAAATTTAGCGTTATCAATCACTATATGCCATTTTTGATTCCAATCGTCTTAATTCAATCGCTGAGTAGTTCGGTTTTAAATCAATATCTCATTCCGCTCAATTATACAAAAATCTATAATCTTTCAATTATTGCAGGGGTGATTGTTTCGTTTGTAGTCAATTTGAGTTTAATTCCATTGCTTGGGATTTGGGGAGCGATTGTTGCTTGGCCGTTATGCGAGTTGATCGTTATGAGCATCAGGGTGCGTTACTTGCTCAAAACATCTATTTTCAAATTTAATTTAAAGCTACTGACATTATTGCTACTACTTGGGGGTATTTCAGCTTTAATTGTTTTCATATTTACACATAGTATGCGCCCTGTTTTTTTGACAACCGGCATTCAAGGTGGATTGTTTGTTGCCTTGTATTTTGTGTTAACCTATCTGTGTAAAGTGAATTTGATTTGGAATATTTTAGTAGGAAATGGGGAGAAAAGGTAAAATGAAAATAATCAAGGGGATCTTAAAAAAGCATTATCCATTTTTGGTGCTATTTGTGATGAGTATTGTCTATCTACTACCGTTTCTCATCTCAAGAGGGGCAACTGATTATGAAATGGGAGATTTTGGTTTTCACTTCTCAAGAATTATTGGCTTAAGCAATGCTTGGCAAAGTCCGGTTAATTTTATTAGCTTTAAAAACCACGGACTGATGATGAATGGCTTTTATCCATGGCTGACTCTTTACCCTGCGTTTCTCTTTTATAAGCTCACTGGTAGCTTGGTGATAGGCTATAAATTATTTATCTGGCTCTACGGCTTTTTAACACTCTTGATTGCTTATCTGTCATTTTATTCAATCAAAAAATCTAAAAACGTCAGCTTAATTGTTGCGATTCTGTATTGTTTTTCAGCTATTCACCTAGCCACGGCTTTGGGTGCTCAAGTCGGGCAGTCGCTTGCTTTCACGTTTATCCCACTCGTCTTTTTAGGGATATACGAGATATTTTTCAATAACGAGAGAAAATGGCAGCTCTTAACGATTGGCATGAGCTTAGTCATTTACAGTCATATCACTACAACCTTTATTACAGCGATTTATATTGCAATTATTATTATTTTACTGATAGTGACTAAAAAGCTGACAGTATCACGAATCATTTCTTTTTTTAAAGCGGTCATTTTAACGGCGATTGTGTCGGCATCATTATTTTTACCAATGCTGGAGCAAATACGGGCGCAAAAATTGTTTCTTCCTGGTCGGACATGGTTGGTTTTAAGCTCTCCGACTGAAGTAATCAAAGGTATGTTGAATAACGACTTAACATTACGTACGGTTGGCTTAGCAGTTCTTTTAGCGACCGTAGTTACGATTTTTTATTTTAAACATTTAAATAAAATTGAATTAGGAGCGTTGTTATTAGGTTTATCTGCTGTTTTTCTAACGACAGATTTATTTCCTTGGCACGTTTTAGAAAGCTCAATATTTGTCCAGATTCAGTTTGCTTGGCGGATAAATTCAATTTCGGTCTGTCTATTGATATATGATTTTTGCTCGCTAATGACAAAAGTTGTTTTTATAAAGTGGGGGGGGGTAAGAGTAGTTGTCTTGATTATCATAGGCGTTGTTATGTTAACAGCTTCCAGTGCGATTAATCTACAGGTTACGAAAAATCATCAGCTTAAAATTTATACTGACCAGACTCTTTTTAAATATGCACAACAGATGAATTATATGGATTATGGTAATCTTTATTCGGGTAATTTTAAAGATAATAAGGTTAGTCAGGATAACTTGTATTTGTTAGATGGCAAGAAGATAAAATTAAAAGTCAAATCTACAGCAAGCTTGGTTAAGCTAACTGTAGATAATCCAAAAGATGAGGGAAACCTGATTACTCCTTTAGCAAGATATAAAGGACAATCCGTTGTGATTAATGGAAAGCAAGTAAAGAGTAGCTTATCGAAGTTTGCAACGACCCAAATCAAAGTACCAAGAGGGAGAAGCCAGATTGTTATTTCATATAGATTTACGACATTGGCGATTATCTCAAGATGGATTTCAGCGATAGGCGTATTTATCCTAGCTTATCTACCGTTTAGCTTTTTCAAAATAAAAAAGCAGGCTTAGAATATTTGGTAAAGAAAGGCGAAAGTTTTAGGAGACATCACGGTTGGAAAAGGAACTTGGGTAGGCGCTAATTGTAGCGACAAAATTCTGTCGTAATCGGATTAAATCAGATTGTAACTCATGAGATGAGGGACGAAAGGGAGAGTGTGAGTTGAATAATAAAGAAAGTAAAATTTGTTTAGTCGTACCATATTTTGGAACATTTAAAAATTATTTTCAACTATGGCTAGATTCTGTTGGTGTTAATTCAACGATTGATTTTTTGCTAGTCACAGATCAGAAGCTTTCTGAATACCAATTACCGAATAATATACATGTAAAAGAAATGACGTTTCAGGAAATGCAAAACCGTATTCATCAAAAGCTTGGTTCATGGTGTCAGATTACATATCCTTATAAATTATGTGATTATAAGCCAGCATATGGTGTGTTATTTGAAGAAGAGCTTGATGGATATGATTGGTTTGGTTTTTGTGATACAGACATGATTTTTGGAGATATT
This sequence comes from Streptococcaceae bacterium, assembly GCA_031270215.1. Taxonomy (GTDB): domain Bacteria; phylum Bacillota; class Bacilli; order Lactobacillales; family Streptococcaceae; genus MMGLQ5-1. The sequence continues at coordinate 6,945 of JAISYB010000171.1, forward strand.
CGTCACTTTTTAAGCGAAGAACGTTTAGCAGCTACTGATAAAATCGGCGAGGGTGGAATGTTTGTTCTCCTTAGAAATAGTGAAGATGGCAAACATTATTTTGAAAAAGAATATCCAACTTGGGGTGTCAATCATAAAGAAGCTTATAGTACAAGTAACGTCACGCAGTTTGATGAAACTGATTATATGAATCGAGTGTTTGATTTGACACACGAAAAACCTCATGATTTATTATATGATGAAATAGGAGATACTAGGCCTAAGACCTTTGATTTTAGATCGGTTAAAGCAATTTTTCTTGAAAAAGAACTATACCGCTATCAAGATGGCAAGCTTTATCGAATGGGAGAGCGTGGTTACGTAAAAGAAGTCATGTGGGTTCATTTTTTAGCAAGGGAAATGCTTATTACCCGTGAGCTTGACCCAAAAAATTACTGGATGGTACCAAATGGTTTTGTGACTTCTTACCAAGAAGATTTCTTTGAAGCTTATCAACCCACTAGGGAAGAAATAGAAAGGTATCAAGAACGATATAGACAAATTGTTTCAAATAAATGGATAAAGAGGATTAAAAACGGCTGGTTTCAACGCCGAATACGATATACATTTAGAAAAACAAGGTCAAATCTCTTGACAAATCGAAGCAGTGCTTATAATGGCACAGCACAGCACAGCACAGCACAGCACAGCACAGCACAGCACAGCACAAGAAAGAATAGGGATTATTGTTCCTTTTACAGATGGGAAAATTTTCGTACACAAACTGTCCTATAAAGCAAATTATCTAACAATGTTGATGGCGAGCTAACGCTTTACGGTAGGTTTTTAGAAAAAGCTAATTTAACGATTGGACAGTCAAAAAGAATATTAAAATTTACGACAATAAGACAAAGCATTGACAGAAAAATAAAGGGGATTATACTTTGACAGAGCAGAGCAGAGCAGAGCAGAGCAGAGGAAAGAATAGGTATTATTGTGCCTTACTTTGGCACCCTGCCTGATATGTTTGATTTATGGTTATATTCGGTATCATTAAATCCAACGATTGATTTTTTATTGATGACTGATGTTAATCTAGAAAAATACAATGTTCCTTCCAATTTACACGTAACACATACGACGTTTCAAAAAATGCAAGAGCGGGTCAAAAAACATTTCGGAGAAACGGCTAAGCTTGAAAGACCATATAAGCTTTGCGATTATCGTCCGAGCTACGGAGAGCTTTTTAAAGAGGAATTAACGGAATATGAATTCTTTGGTTGGTGTGATACGGATATGATTTTGGGAGATTTAAGAAGCTTTCTAACATCGGAATTATTATCATCGACTGACAAAATAGGTGAAGGCGGTATGTTTGTTTTAATTCGTAATCAAGAGCCATTTATTTCTTTTTATCGACAGTCTAATTTAGCTACAACAGGCGTAAATTACAAAGAAACATTCTTTTCAAAATACCATAAAGGCTTTGATGAGGGGGATTTTATGAATCGTGTTTGGGATGAAGTGTTCCGTCCACACAACGAATTGTTTAATCTCGTTGGTGACACCAGACCTCGCTATTTTGACTACACGACATATCGTTCCTATGATGGCGGAAAAGAGCTTTACCGTTATGAGAAAGGAAAAGTGTATCGAATTAGCGAAAGACGTGGTAAAGAGGAGATGATGTGGGTACACTTTTTATGGCGCTCAATGACAAAAGAAACAGGATTAAATCAAGATGATTTCTGGTGTACGCCAGATTCATTTGTGACGACTTCAGATTCAAATTTCTTTGAAAACTATGTACCCGATGAAAAGGCTGTTAAAGTATTTGAACAGAGGAAGCGTAGAAAAAAAATAAAAAGATTACTCTCGCTTTTTTCAACAGGTCAATTATATTTCAAATGTCGTACGCGATTTAGAAGATGGAAATTAAAAATAGTAAGAAATGTTTAAAAATTAACTAATAGGGGAGCTTGCTTCGTGAATAAATATTTAATTTTTGATATACTAAAAAAGTATTGACAAACAAGGAAGGGGAAATTTTATAATGACACAGGACAGGACAGGACAGGACAGGACAGGACAGGACAGGACAGGACAGGACAGGACAGGACAGGACAGGACAGGACAGATAAATATACTTTCCGGTAAGGTGGGATTGGGATAGAGCGGTAGAGCGGCGTGG
>JAISYB010000045.1 GCA_031270215.1 Streptococcaceae bacterium
CATGAACTCTATCACCAACTTGTTTACCGATGTAGTCGCGTATGTCTTTCAACACGCCGATGATGTAGCAAACCAAACCTTCAGCGATCTTCAGGCCCATATTGACCACGCTCACATCATAAGATTCATCATGAAACGTTGCGTTAACCTTGACATGATAAACGATTTTTCTCATATCTACGACTTTACTTAGCCGACATCAGCTCATGCGTTTTGCCTTCACTGTACACGTCGGTATCTCCGCCGGGCCGATCCAAGCATAATCCCGACTGTGCTCAATATCAAATCGTTTATGTCGATAAGTTATATGAGAAGCGGAATATGAAATTTACGAGCAGTTAGAGCGATTCAATCAATACCGTCACAGCACTGAGATTAAAGCGATTTTCTGAAAAATTATCTTCGTGGAGTTCAGTCTAAACAAAAGATGAAGGGAGAATGAAACGCCTAAATTCCCCACTATCTGTACTATATTTCCTCTACGGACATAATTTTCAACCGTCCTAAACGTCACAAAATTCATGTAATATAGCAGATTAAGTTCTCTATTACCTAAAAAATCGTATCGTTACGATTATGTTAGTAATTCTCATTGATTTCCTCTCTGCGCATTCAAAATCCATTGCAACATCCGCAATTTAGATTGCCGTGCCTTATAATCTGGTAATACGCCTGACACTATCGCCCAAAAGCGCGAAGAGTGGTTGTTCTCCCGCAAATGCGCCAACTCATGGACGATTACGTACTCCAAGCACTCGCGCGAGCAATATTTAAGCGCAGAATTCAGCCGTATGCGTCGGGTTTTTGTCGTGCAAGAACCCCAACGAGAGGACATCTTGCGTATGCCGATGAACGCAACCTCTACATCAAGTCTTTGTTCCCATATTTTAACGAGTTCACGTACAACGAGCTCAAAGTCAGCATCCGTAAACCGTGATGGTGGTAACTCACACGGAGCAGCGATTTGCGCTTGCTTCTTCTCAATCCAGTCCGTTTTTGCTGAGACAAATCGCTCAATTTCTGATTTTCCAAGGCTTAGAGGAGCTCGAACTTCAACCACACCACCCGACTTTATGTGAATAGCGAGTGTTCTACGACGTGAACGCGTTATGGTATATATCACTCTCATAAAATCTTATCCATAGACTTGCCCTTTGCCGATTCATTCAAGAGTTCATCAAGTCTGCACATATTCTGTATAATCTATTCGGCGATTGTCTCCACCAACGCCGCAAACCTTTCCGATGATTTTATCGGCGTCACGGTAAATTTGTAGGGCTTCGTCAAAGAAAGTTTCAATGTCCATTTTCTTCTCAATTTGCTCACGCAAACTGTGTTTATAGTAGTCAGTCAGCCAGATCATAACAGTATCAACCTCTTCAGCGGTGCGCCCTTTGTGCTCGGATTTTTGTATATACATAGGGTACACGTCGCTAAATTAGGCTCTTCACCTCTGATAACAGCCACCTTTATATTGTCATAGACATAAGCTAATATATGCCCATCAGTTTCTTTAGGGGTTGTAGTTAAGGCGTTGAGTCTGTTCCTAAGCTCTTCCGCTTCTTTGCATAGTTTTTCGATAGGCTGCTCTTCAATAACAGCCGATTTTATAATTGTATTGTCATATGAGATAGGGGAAAAATTGACTAATGTATTCCCAGTTGTCTTACTAATGAGGACTTTGAGTTCAGTTTTTAGCTCTTCTAGCGCTTGAGCTATTTTATCTAATTTTAACGATAGTGATGTATTTGTTGTTTTTTGCGGCATCTGTCTTTGACTTTCGCGCCAAGCTCGGGAAGCAAGCCAAGCTGCTATTATTACACATACAAAAAATGATACTATGTTTTCCAATGGAATAAAAGAAAAGGACGTAAGTAAAAACAATACTGAAAGTATCCAAAGAATAATAGTACTTTTGAGAAATTTACGCATGTAAAATCTCCTTAAATTTAATTAATAATTCGATTTGTAGTTCTAAAGTTATTTATCTTTCTCCTATTCTATGTCGCTTTGAAATGCGATAGCTTTTCCCAAAACTCTTACTTGATTTAATTCCTCTCCAATGTACACAAATGGTTCATAGGAAGGGTTTTCGGCTTGTAGAATCAACTTTTTTTTATCGGGATAATAATAGATTCTTTTCAAAGTAGCTTCATCATCAATGATTACAGCGGCTATTTCTCCATTGTCCACGGTCGATTGTTTTCGTATGAAAACAATATCACCGTCTTGTATACGAGCATTTATCATGCTATCGCCTTTGCACTTCAAACAGAAATCCGCTCTGATGCTTGCTCCAGCTTCCACATAAGCTTCAAAATCCTCTGCCGCAAGAATAGGTTCTCCACAGGCAATGGTTCCGAGTAGAGGAAATCTTTTAGTCTCGATTTGAAAAATGTTATCTATATTCACCACTTGGCCTAACTCATCGGATAAGCCCATGAGATAGACTGGGGAAGTGTGCAAGATACTAGCTAATTTTGCTAGTACTTCGTGATTTACCTTAGTGATTGCACCTCTTTCATATCTAAAAACCGTTGTTCTATTAATGCCAAGCCGTTCCGCAACATAGTCAGCAGAAAATCCAAGCTCTATTCTACGCTGTTTAATCCGTTCTCCGATTGTCATTTGAATCACCTCTCGCTTTTAGTATAAAACAGATGATGCAAAATTGCAACGTTTATTTATGGCGGTATTGGCATTTTTCTATTGACTTATTCAATGACAGAGTTTATACTTGGATTGTCAAGTAGCAGAAATGCTACATTATCATTCAATAAAGGTTGTGATGTATAATGATAAACGTATCTATCCTGCGGGGGAAGATTGTTGAGCGCAATATGACCCAAGAGGTTGTTGCTGATGAAATGGGTATCAACAGGTCTACTTTCTACCGCAAGATGAAGGAATATGGAAAACAGTTCACCGTTGAGGAAGTTCAAAAATTGGCAAAAATTCTTTCTTTAACAAGTGACGATGTAATGAAAATTTTTTTGTAATTTAAGTGGTATTTAAGGCACAAACAGAAAAAGGGAAACGAGTTGATTCTTTGATTTACTTTCTATATCTAGTCAATAGCTTTTTTCATCATTTGACTTCTCATCCTCGAGACTAATGGCTGTCTCCAATAGCTTGATCCGCCGTCGCAAATCAAGATTTTCATAAATTAAGAAGTAAATCGGCAGCTTCATCTGATAAGATGCGTTCACTACCGTTACGAACGACAACACGCCCAAGATTTTCTCCGTTAACAGTGCATCCTGAATCATAGAGTAAATAATCAACGGATACCCCAAAGTAATCAGCGATGGTTTTTAGGGTTCTTGCTTGTGGTTGCGCTCCTTTTTTCCAACCCGAAGTTGTGGCTTTAGAAAGTTTAAGTTTCTCTCCCAAAGCTGTTATGGAAATGCCTTTTTGAGCACATAGTCGAGTTATCACATTGTAAAAATCCGTTGATTGCATAATATTATCGTTGTATTGGTCATCCCACTTTTTCATGTCCTCTGTCCATGAGGATGAAAAGGAAACACTTCTATTGTCAGACTTCCCTAACAAGAAATCTACCGTTACGTCAAAATAGCAGGTCAATCATTGTTCTTCTGTTTTTTGCAGTTCTAAAAGCTTATCAATTTGTTGTAATACATAATTCTGAAACTCTGGGCGCAAATCCTTAAAGAGCCGCATAGCTTCTTGAAATTCCTTTGTGAGTTCGCCACTACCATCTGTACCAAACAGATCGACCACAGAGATATCCAGTACATCACATATTTGGGCAACAACCTCAATATCGGGCGCATTTTTCCCCTTAATCCAACACGTAACTGAGGATTGAGAAACTCCTAATTTTTCCGCTAATTCTTTTTGGCTCATTCCCCTTAGCGTAAGGTAGTACCCGAGGTTCTTTCTGATGTTTTCCCGGACTTCACCCATAAAGCCACCTACTTTCAAACCTTATCATACCGCATGTAAAGAGGATTTGTAAACTCGATTATTATGGTATTGTAATTTAGAAATTCTCAATTAGAGGGAGGTATAATTCATGATTGCTAAAGCCATTGCTGAGTATATGAAGGAGAACGGAATTAAGCAGACCTTCATTTGCGAAAAGACAGGGATGACAAAACATAGCGTCAGCTGCGCTCTAAACGGTAAGCGGAAACTCAGCGTTGAAGAATACGAGCTTATCTGCAAGGCTCTTAATATGACCTATGATTTTTTCTTTGGAAAGAGTCTCAAAAGCGCATGACCAAATCGAGGTCCTCACCGA
>JAISYB010000165.1 GCA_031270215.1 Streptococcaceae bacterium
GATCAAATTGGTTCATATTATGGGTTACTAGAAGATTTAGGGAATCTTTCCAGGGAATTAATGACGATAGAAGAAAATGACATGAATCAACAAAATCTGACTTTTTGGAAAATCATGTATCGAATCTTACTCAAAAAGAAAAAGGAATATCAAGAATTGTTTACTAGTTTAAGTGAAGAAATAACACCAACGAAAATCAGTGAACAGGTTTTACAAATTCTTTACAACAAAGAGGTTAATGCATCAGTATCCAGTATTGAAAATTTTTATAATTGTGAATACAAATATTTTCTAGCAAATAGTTTAAATTTACAACAAATTGATACAATGACACTCGATTCCAAAATTCAAGGTAATTATTTCCATAAAGTATTCCAGATTTTACTAGCGAATGGTTTTCCAGTGGTGGAAATGTTTGAGCAAAAAATGAATGAAGCAATTCAATCAGCAACGATTGAATTTCAAAGATATTTTGAATACAATCAATTTAATCAATATTTAAAGCAGCAATTTGATAAAATTCTTTACAGTATAGGAGAAATACTTCGTCAACAAAGTAAGGTGGCAATTAAAATTGAAGCAACGGAATTTGGTTTTGGACGTGACAATATTCCAGGATTAATTTTAGAATTATTTCAAAATAAAAAACTTAAAATTCGTGGTTTTATTGATAGAATTGATTTGATTAATCAAACAATAGGTGCAGTTGATTATAAATCAGGTAAAAAAACATTTGATTTATCTTTAGCGTTAGATGGATTGCAGTTACAATTATTGACGTATATGGACTATCTAAAATCTAGTTATACAAATCAGACTAAGCAGTTATGGGGTGCTGCGTATTTATCATTGTTAGAGCCGGTAGTTAAATTAAATGACTTGTCTTATTTTACACAGGAAGCCGTTTTGCAAAAGCAAAGTCAACAATTACTTTACAATGGAATTTACATAGAAGAAACAATATCAAGTGAGATAAAAAGTCTTTATAACGGAACAGCTAAAAATACTTTTACAAACAAAGAAGTTGAAAAACTAATTGAAAATAATCGGGAATTGTTTGTCAATGCGGGTAACGAATTGATTTCAGGGGATATCAAGATAAACCCAGCAATTGATTCTAAAAAAGTGTCAATAGGCTGTCAATATTGTCGATTTAAATCAATTTGCCGGTATGAGCCAAATATACATTGTGGTCGTCAAATTGGAAATCAAAAATTAAATGATTAGCTTCTAAAAATAGAAATTTTTAGTAAAGGAGTCGTAATGAATTTAGCAAGCAAAGATGAAATAGATAAAAAAATAGATTTAGAAGAACAAAGACGGTTTGAAAATCAGAAAACACGTAATAGAATGAAACAAAAAATTGAAGAAATCAAAGATTTACTCAATCAGCAAACAGCAGAAGAATTTCCTGATAAAAAGAAGGAGCTTGAAGAACTCCAAAAGGAATTGAAAAATTTACATGAAAAAACAGAGCAGCAAATAGAAGCGATTTATGATAATGGTCAGAATTTGTTGCTGGCAGCATCTGCTGGTAGTGGAAAAACCTTTGTAATGGTGGAAAGAATTTTAGATCGCATTGCTCGAGGCGTTAGATTGTCAGAATTATTTATTTCAACCTTTACAAATTTAGCTACTGCCGAATTAAAAGAGCGCTTGGAAGTAGTTATTAGGAAAAAATTACTTCAAGCAACTAATATGGAAGAAAAACATCTTTATCATCAAGCCTTGACTGATTTGCCAACGGCGGACATTTTAACGATTGACAGTTTTTCAGGAAGACTTGTTAGAGAATACTATTATTTGCTGGATATTGATCCTAATTTTAGATTACTTAATGACACAACCGAAATTGTTAATTTAAAAGAAAAAATATTTAGAGAATTGGAAGAAGAATTACTTTCTGGGAAAAATAAGATTATTACCAAGGAAAATTTCGCTAAATTAATCCGAAATTTCTCAAATGATCGAAGTGATATAGGCTTATTTGAGGTCATCAACCAAATACATACATTTGCTGAGAGCAATGCGGAACCAATCGGCTGGTTAGAAACCGAGATGTTAAAAGGATATGAAAAATATAAAACGTTTGATCAAGTCCCAGGCAACTTAGTTGCAGATTTATCAGATACTTTACTTGATTTTGCAGACTATCTTAAAATTATGCTCACAGAAGAATTAATTATTTTTGGAAAAAAAGATCATGAGACTAAAATTAATCTTTTAAATATTCGGGTAAAAAAATATGAAGAAGCTGCTGATTTGCTATTAAGAAAAAAGCCTGTTGAAGAAATTTTATCAAATTTAATTCCAATTAACAAAACTGAAGATGGAAAACAATTATTAACTACTAGGCAGATAAAAGATGATTATGCAAAGGATGTTTTTGTAAAAAAAAGAGGAAACTTTACGAAAAAAGAGAAAAGAATTGTTCAAATTTATCAACATAGGAAAACAATAGAGAAGTTTACAAACAATTTCGAAATATTGACAAAAATATTACAAGATTTTTCTCTCTTATTCTATCAACGATTTTTACAAGCGAAAATCCAACAAGGATTATTGGAATATGCAGATATTAATCATTTTGCAATTCAACTATTGAAAGAAAACGTAGATATTTTACGATTTTATCGTGAAAAATACGTTGAAGTAATGGTTGATGAGTATCAAGATATTAATCGTATGCAGGAGAAATTACTAGAGCTATTGAGCAACGGGGATAATCGGTTTATGGTAGGTGATATTAAACAGTCAATTTATGGCTTTCGTTTAGCAGATCCAAATTTGTTTATTGACAAGCAAAAAAAATACCAGAATGTTAATGAAAAGGAAGGGAAATTAATCCGGTTAAAAGAGAATTTTCGTTCACACCAAGAGGTGATTAATTTCACCAATGTCATATTTGAGCATTTATTTGATGAAACACTGACAAATATGACATATGATGAAGATGAAAAGCTTAAATTTGGGAATTTAGCCTTGCCCTCTAAAACTAGAGCATCTAATTATCCTGAATTATTAATTTATCATAACGATAGGTCGAAAAAAATTATTGAAGAGGAAGAAGGAATTGAAGCAGGAGAATTTGAGATTATTGGAAGTAAAATAAAAGAGTTATTAAAAAATGGCGTTCAAGCGGACGAAATAGCGATTTTGGTCAGAAATAGGAGTAAAAATGCTGAGATTGAATCAATTTTAGATAGGTATGGAATTCCGGTTAATTTACTTGATGGAAAAGCAAATTATTTGCAATCGATCGAGATACAAGTAATATTTTCAACATTGAGAGCAATTAACAATCCGTATAGCGATATTGATTTGGTTGCGTTAATGCGTTCACCAATGTTTAGATTTAATGAAGATGAATTAATGAGGATTCGGTTGCAAAAACAGTATGCTAAATTTTATGAGGCAGTGCTTAAATCCCTCCAGCCAGATGCCAAAAATCAAAAATTAATTGAAAGTCCATTGCGAAACAAAATTGAATCATTTCTGAAGGTTTTCAATAATTGGCGTGATTTTCGAGTAACACATAGTATCTATGATTTAATTTTGAAAATTTATCAGGAAAAATATTATCTAGATTTTGTTGGAGGACTGAGCCGCGGGAAGCAAAGACAAGCTAATTTACAAGCGCTTCTAACACGTGCTAAGATATTTGAACAAAATGGCTATAAAGGATTGCTTCTATTCATCAAATTAATTGATAGTTATTTAGAAAAATCAAACGATCTTGAAGAAGTACCGACAGAAAAAAAAGACAATGCGGTTCAAGTGTTGACAATTCATAAAAGCAAAGGCTTAGAATTTCCATATGTTTTTGTTGTCAATTTGGGGAAACAAATTAATCGAAAAGATTTACAAAATAAAGTAATAATTACGCGTGAAGTCGGTGTTGGAATTAAAGCAATTGTTCCGCATTATCAAGCATTGATTGAAATGGAAACAATTCCTTACACGGTTAGTAAAATGGTTAAAGAGCGTACACTGGTTGCAGAAGAAATGCGTTTGCTTTACGTTGCTTTTACACGTGCTGAAAAAAAGTTGTTTTTGACAGCAACGGTAAGTAGTTCAAAGCAGTTAAAAACAGCATTTGATGAAAATTTTGGAACAGCTTCTAGTAAAGTTTTTGACAAATGGCGAGATAAAATAGATGGTAATTCCGGTTTATTATCAGATGATTTGAGATTAGGTAATTCAATTATTGATTGGATTGGAGGAATTATTTGGAGTTTAGAAAATCCAGATAAAGATTCATTCATTTCTGATAATTTAGGAGTGAATGTCAAAATTTTTACAGATGAAGATATTCAATTGACAAATCAGAACGAGAAAAAAGCAAGCGTGTCGTTTGATGCGTTTAACCTGTTGACTAAATCTTTTGATAACGAACAAGACTGGATAAATTTAGCACGAAAAGCTAAAAACATTTTAGATTCATCGGAAAATTATAATCAAAAAAATCTTTCAATTATCCAAATGCCAACAATTCAAACGCCATCAACGGTAAAGAAAAGATATGAATATTTTTTAGAGAATACTTTACCAAAAACAACAAAGGAATTTTTACCAACATTTGATTTAGAGGTTCCGAATTTTGAACAACAATTTTTAACGCCAACCGAAATAGGTAATTTGCTTCATGAAATATTACAGCGAATCGATTTTTCAAATGAAAATATTTTAAAATCAATTAAACAAGCTTTTGCTGATGCAACATGTGATATAACGGTTGATATTGACGAAATATTGACGAAATATAGACAAAAAATAGTCAACTTTTTTACAAAAGATTGTCTAGGACAAAAAATAATACATGCAAGTAAAGAAAGTCGATTCTTTAGAGAGCAGCCGTTTGCGATGTTAGTTAATGCTAGTACTGTTGGAGATTTGGATTTTACAAAAGAAGTCTACTCAGTTGGAGAACAGCATGTCTTAATTAAAGGGGTAATTGATGGCTATCTTCTGACGGATGACGAAATTATAGTGATTGATTATAAAACCGATCGCCGTGTTTCACGTGAAACATTAGTACAACGTTATCACAAACAGTTAGAAGTCTATGCTAAGGCGTTAAGTGAAAGTATGAAAAATACAAAAAAAGTCCGTTCTTTTATTATCGCCTTAGGTATTAATGATGAGCGGGTAGAAGTCATAGAAATAAAACCATAATTAACGCCTATTATATTGTAGATTTTATCAAACAAGACTGAAAATTAATCCAAAAATACCCTGAGTTTAAAATCATAACGATTCTTAGCTCAGGGTATTCACTTTTCAGAATATTGTTGAATGTAGTTGTTTAATTTAACAATTGATTCATTTGACGTACCAAATCATCGTTTTCTAAAAATTCATCATAAGTTGTTTCTGCGCGATCAATCATTCCTTTTTCAGAAACAACTATCACTCGGTTAGCCAAGGTTTGAATAAACTCGTGGTCATGAGAGGTAAATAACAGACTACCAGAAAAAGTTTCCAATGCGTCATTTAATGATGAAATACTTTCTAAGTCTAAATGATTTGTAGGATCATCCAAAACAAGCACATTTGATTTTGCTAACATGATTTTGGATAATAAAACCCGAACCTTTTCGCCACCGGATAGGACTTTGACATGCTTGTTAACATCGTCACCACTAAATAACATTCTGCCTAAAAATCCCCTTAAAAATGTATTGTCATCTTCGTCTTTGCTAGCAAATTGTCTCAACCAATCAAGAATTGTCAAATCATTGTCAAAATCTTGTGAAGAATCTTTTGGTAAGTATGATTGAGAAGTAGTTATGCCCCATTTTACACTTCCAGTATCAGGAACTAAATCTCCCATGATGACGCGAAGTAGGGCGGTAGTTGCAATATCGTTTTTCCCGATAAATACGACTTTATCTTCCTTATCTAAAGTAAAGCTAATGTTATTAAGAACTTTTTTTCCGTCAATTGTAACAGTTAAATCATCAACTTGTAAAAGGTCGTTACCAATTTCTCTATCCATGACAAATTTGATGAATGGATACCGGCGACTAGAGGGTTGAATGTCCTCCAAAGTAATTTTATCAAGCATTTTTTTACGAGATGTTGCTTGTTTTGATTTCGAGGCATTGGCTGAAAAGCGCGCAATGAACGTTTGTAATTCTTTGATTTTTTCTTCGGATTTAGCGTTTTGGTCTTGCATTAGCTTTTGAGCTAATTCACTAGATTCTTTCCAAAAATCATAATTACCGACATAAAGCTTGATTTTTCCAAAATCCAGATCAGCCATATGTGTACACACTTTGTTTAAGAAATGGCGATCATGGGAAACAACGATGACGGTGTTTTCAAAATTAATTAAAAATTCCTCTAACCAGTTGATCGATAAAATATCCAATCCATTGGTTGGTTCGTCTAAAAGCAAGACATCTGGTTTACCAAATAACGTTTGGGCGAGCAAAACTTTAATTTTTTGACCTGCTGCCAACTCACTCATATTGACATAATGTAATGAATCAGGAATAAAAAGACTTTGTAGGAGTTGCGCTGCTTCTGCTTCTGCTTCCCAACCATTCAATTCTGCAAAACGTCCTTCAAGCTCTGCTGCTTGAATCCCGTCTTCATCCGAAAAATCTTCTTTTGAATAAATAGCGTCTTTTTCTTTCATTATCTTATATAATTCTTTGTGTCCCATCATGACTACATCAATGACTCGATCATTTTCATAGTCAAAATGATTTTGGCGCAAAACAGAAAGGCGTTCATCAGGTCCGATAGAAACGTGTCCAGTAGAAGGTTCAATATCTCCTGCCAGGATTTTTAAAAAGGTTGATTTTCCAGCTCCATTGGCACCAATCAAACCATAACAGTTGCCAGGCGTAAATTTTATATTGACTTCGTCAAATAATTTACGATCACTGAATTGTAAACTAATATTAGTTGCTTGTAACATATTTCCTCCTTAAATTTTATCGACTCATTATAACATATATCTAGCTTATGCAAAAACTATAGAAAAAATCAGTGTTTTTAGCGTTTTTTCCACGTAAAATCCGAAAGGGGAAAAAAAAGCTGAAAAAAGATTTGAAAAAGAGTTGACAGTGATATTAAGATTTGATAGTATAAAGAAGTTGTCGCAAGAAGTGCCAACGCGATAGTACCTTGAA
>JAISYB010000081.1 GCA_031270215.1 Streptococcaceae bacterium
GAGCTGATGCTTTCGATTCTTGCTTCATTTGCCCAAGAAGAACTTCAGAGTATGAGTAACAACATCAAATGGGCAATCCAAAAACGATATAAGCAAGGGTTACCAAACTCCAAGCAAAACCTCTACGGTTATCGTTGGCATGGTGATGAACTGATTATTGTGCCAGAAGAGGCGGCAATTGTCAGGGAGATTTATGCTAATTACCTTAAGGAAATCTCAGCTGAAAAAACGGCAAAACTCCTGACGGCACGTGGTGTGACAGGTTTCAGAGGCGGGGAGTTCAAAAGTCAGTCAGTTCGCTCGATATTGCTCAATAATACCTACAACGGCACACTGCAATTACAAAAAGGATATGTGGTCGATCCACTGACCAAAAAATCCAAACGAAATAAGGGAGAGCTACCCACGTACCTCGTAGAAAACCATCATGAAGCAATTATCCCAATGGCGGTTTGGGAGGCAGTGGTTGAGGAGCGAGCCAGACGATTAGCTGAAGGTGCAACATCCAATTGGAGTCTGAATACAAGTTGTTTTACAAGTAACATAAAATGCGGTTGTTGTGAGATGAATTTCCAGCGAAAACGCAGAAGGAGTGTGAAGGTGCCCTATCCTTATTGGCAGTGTGCTTCAAAGAATAAATACGGCGCAGACCATTGTCCCACACAAATGATAAGGGAGTCGGTACTCAAAGACATTAGCTCAGAAATATTGGGATTAGCTGAATTTGATGAAGCGGTTTTTAAAACACAAATCGACCACTTAGAAATAAAAATATTTGAACTTACCTTCTTTTTTAAAGATGGTCATCAGGAAAAACGACACTACGAAAACAAACGGACACCTAAACTCAAGTGGACCGATGCGCAAAAAGCAAAACAAAGTAAATTATTACTAGAAAAATGGCAGGAGCGAAAAGCCCATGGCAAAGAAAATTACAACAATTCCGGCAACAATCAGTAAATTCAGCCAATCCCCGATCAATCAGCTAACCAAGCGAAAAGTTGCAGCGTATGCTCGTGTGTCAACGGAGCAAGAAGAACAACAGACAAGTTATGAGGCTCAGATTGATTACTATACCAACTACATCAAGAGTCGGGAGGATTGGGAGTTTGCGGGACTGTATGCGGACGAGGGTATCTCCGCAACCAATACCAAAAAACGTGTCAGTTTTCAAAAGATGATAACAGATGCCCTTGATGGCAAAATCAATCTGATTGTTACGAAATCGGTCAGTCGATTTGCAAGAAACACGGTGGATAGCTTGACGACTGTCAGGAAACTTAAGGAAAAGGGTGTTGAGATATATTTCGAAAAAGAAAACATCTGGACATTGGATTCAAAGGGCGAACTCCTCATCACGATTATGAGTTCTCTTGCACAAGAAGAAAGCCGGAGTATCTCTGAGAATGTCGTTTGGGGACAACGCAAACGCTTTGCGTATGGCAAAGTGACCGTGCCTTTCAAACGGTTCTTAGGTTACGATATGGGAGAAGATAGAAACCTAGTCGTCAATCCAGAACAAGCGAAAGTGGTCAAGCAGATTTACGGTTTATTCTTAAAAGACCTCTCGCCACACGCTATTGCGAAACGATTAGATGATGAAGGGACGCCAACACCAGGTAAAGCGAAAAAGTGGGGAGCTGGAAATATCGCAAGCATCTTAAAAAATGAAAAGTATAAAGGGGATGCGCTCCTTCAGAAGTCCTACACGGTTGATTTTCTAACCAAGGAAAAGAAAGTCAACGAGGGTGAAATTCCGCAATATTACGTCAAAGGTGACCACGAGGCTATTATCAAGCCAGAAGTGTGGGACATGGTACAGAATTTACTAGCCCTGAGAACGTCAGGCAAGAATCGCCTATCTTCCGCTAATGTATTTTCAAGCAAGATAAAATGTGGCGATTGTGGTTCATGGTATGGTAGTAAAATTTGGCACAGCACTAGTAAATATCGCAGAAGAGTTTGGCGGTGTAATCACAAATATGATGAGGGCGAAAAGTGCCAGACGCCACATTTGAGTGATGATGAGATTAAAGCAATCATTGTCAAGGCAATTAACCAGCTAGTCGATATGAAAACAGAAGTCATTGATAACTATCACGAAATAAAAGCAATCTTGTTTGACACGACAACACTTGAAACGGAGCAAGGCGAACTAGAGGAAAGTGTGAATACCTTAGCAGCTGCCATCAATTCTGCAATTGAGGAGAATGCTAGAGTCGCACTTGACCAAGGCGAATACGAGAAACGGTACAATGATTTGGTCGCAGAGTTTGATAAAACAAACACCAGACTTGAGGCAGTCAAGCTTGAGATTACACAAAAACAATCAAGGCGAGAACAGATGGAGCTGTTCATTACAGAGCTTGAAACGATTGGTGTGGTTGAAAAGTTTGATGAAGATTTGTTTCGAAGTTTGGTCGAAATTATAACTATTGAGAATGATGGGAAAGTTGTGGTTAAGTTTAAGGATGGGGGTGAAGTAGGAATATGAAAAAAGTTTTCAGAGAAATCGTTTATTTGAATCCCTATATGTTGTAAAATATGTTAAAATTTGAATAAATAGACTGTGTTTTAAATTACGTTTTATTATGGGGAATTGAAGTGATTGAATTAAAACAAGAAACATCTGAACAAATGGAATTACGTGATTATTATAAAATGACACGCGAAGAACGTGGCTATACGTATGGGGAGATAGCTTGTGATTTTCTTCATAGAACCCAGCTTTCACGATTTGAAAAAGGAGAGAATATTTTTTCAGCAGAATGTTTACTATTAGCAATTAATGGTCTTAACATGACACCAGATGAATTTTTTGCGCTGATGCCTAATTACTCACCAAGTCAATTATACACGTTCAACAAAAAGATGCGAGGCTATGTTTTAGCTAATGATTTAGAAGGAATGAAAGCCGTATTAAAACAGAAAGCTAAGAAAAAAATAGATCGAATTCAGAATCTCTTAGTTAAGATTGCCATACTTGATGTTTCTGGGGAAAATCTGATTACCACTAACGATCGTCAATTTGTTAGAGGTTATTTGGGAAATATCAAACAGTGGACGCAGTTTGAAGTCTATGTTTTTGGTTTGTGTTTAAAGGCTTTTGATGATGAAGATGTCTATGAGTTAGGATTGGAGATGATAAAGAGTAATGAGTTATCACATCTTATTGGTTCACATGCGGAGCTAGTCAAAAAAACTCTGGTCAATCTTTATGTTCATTTTGTCTGCAGAAGTCGTTATACTTATGCAAGTAAAATCAAAGAAAAGTTGGAAACTATGATTGATGGGTGGGATATGGAAGCGAAGATTATCCTCTATTTATTTAGTTGCTTTGCGACTTTTAAACAAGAAGAAAGCCCTGAACTTTTGGATGAGCTGCAGGGCGATCTTCAAATCTTAAAAAAATTTGGTGCAATTGAGTTAGCGGATCGAATAGGGATGTTCTTGAAGAAATACCGCTAAAAAAGAAATTGTTTAATACCATCCCCATAATAAATCACGTAACAAACTAAGCATAGATAAAAACTCCTTTCATTTTTACTTGGTTGTTTCATTGTATCACTGAAATTTTATAAAAATGACAAATGTGCAAATCTGCACGGGTTAGCGATGAAAGTTGCATATTTTTACCACTAAGCACTCTGTTAAGTGGTGAGAATATGCAACTTTTGTTTTAAAGTCGTGCAGATTTGCACATTTGGCTTTTTGGTGATTTTTGTGTGATATGATAATAGAATGAAACGTACTGGAAAACAAACATAGTTCGAAAAATACAAGTTCAAAAAGGTGAGACTATGAAATTAGTTAATCGCAAATTAGTTAATATTTTAAATTCAGTAATAAGTTTGAGGACGGTGAAGATTTGAATATTTTAGGAATAAATTTAGGAAAAACAGCCACAGGTCATCCTTTAAGTGATGGGGGAGCAGCGTTATTAACAGGAGAAGAACTCATAGTTATTGCGGAAGAAAGAATAACTCGGAAGTGTCATGATTCAGGGTTTGAGAAAAGTATGCTTTATTAACCAGAGTCAATTCAGATTCTGTATCTATACTGCAAGGAGAAAAGTATATGATATTAAATTTACATATTGGATTGTCAAATAGATGTAATCTAAAATGCAAGCATTGTTTTGTACCTTATTCTGAAAAAACAGATATTGATGAAAAAATTTTATTTAAATTTATAAAAAAAATTGAAAACTATGGATTATCAAAAGTGTATTATACATATGGAGAACCATTGTTAAATAAAAATTTCAATTCTTTTGCTTTAAAAATTAAGGCATTAGATATTTATCAAGTGTTGATGACGAATGGAACGTTAATTAATCAAAAGAAAATTAATGAGTTAACGGAATGTGGCATTAATTTTGTATACGTTAGTTTAGATTCTACCATTGATGTTGAACATGATGACAATCGTGGTGGCAAATGTTTCCATAAAGCCGTAGAAGCTATTAGGTTATTAAATAAAAATGGAATAGCTTGTGGGATATCATCAACTGTTATGCCTCAAAATATAGAATATATTAATTCTATGGCAGACTTTTCCAAAGAAATTGGGGTAACCGATATTAGCTTTTTAATGTTGAGAGAGGAAGGACGCGTTACTACTCCATTGACTAAGAATTACGTTGAATTATTCAAAGAATCTGTTCGAAAAGATTTACCTTATAGTTTTCATGATATGAGGTTGAATATTGTTTTGAAAAAAATGTATGATGATGGAGTAATAGGTTTGCGGAAATATGAACGCTATAGATTTTCAAATGATTGTCATAATGAAATGAGCTTGAGTATTTCGCCAAGTGGAAGCTTATACAGGTGTAATTTTCATCAAAAAGAGCCGATTGGTAATTTATATAAAATTACCGAGGATAACTTTGAAGAAATTTTAAAGAAAAAAATCAAAGGGTGTGAGTTTAAATGCGCAATATAGATGTACTGTTTGTCCATTCACGTAATGTAGGAACAGCAAGGGACTATTTAAAGCTTCCATCAATAGAGTTAACATATATGTCGCAAATACTGCATGATAATAATTACTTAGATTATTTAATAGACTGCAACATTAATGATATTCCGGGAGGGAATTTAGAGTACCATTGTTTAAATCTTAATCCTAAAATAGTTTTAGTATATGGAAACGAGCACAATCATTTGAATTTGATGCGAGATATTAAACAAATTGCTCAATTGTTTCCAAACGCCCTAATTGGAGCGTTTGGAGTGATGGTTAATTTTATGTCAGAAAGGTTATTTAAGCAATTTCCTGAATTAAATTTTATTGTTCAAAAAACTGGAGATTTTGTCCCGCTATCAATTCTTCAGCATAATTTGTCTCTTGAAAAAGTTTCCAATATTTATTATAGAGCAAACAATAAAATAATAAAAAATCCCTTTGTTAATTATAAATTAGAAATGTTACCAATACCAAATCGTGCTATTTATGAATCAAGTAAGTATTTAAAATATACGACAGAAACTATTGTAAGGTCCACACGAGGTTGTCAAAGTAATTGTGCATTTTGTAATAAAACCGTGTTTGAAAAGTTTTCTAAATTTTCAATGGCACATTTTTTTAAAGAAATTGATTTATGTTTATCTTTAGGATATGAAACATTCTTTTTTGCAGATGATACTTTTGCTTATTCACAAAGCAGAGTTAATGATTTTTGCCAGTATTATTCAGAACAAGGTTATACATTTAAATGGAGTTCAAATTTAAGAATGTGTGATATTGATGATGAACGGCTTGAAACTATAAAAAAACATGGAGGATATCGTGTATTTGTAGGTATTGAAACCATAAGTTCTAAATCAAATAAGTTAATGAATAAAGCGCAAAATATAACGAATATTCGTGAAAAAATTGGATTGATTAAAAAGTGTGGAATTGAATTACATGCTTCATTTATCGTAGGTAATCCTGGAGATACAATTGAAGATATAGAGGCAACTTCTGATTTTATTCAAGAAACACTTCCAGATATTGTTTCATTTAATGCCTTGAAAATTTTACCAGGCACACCGATATTTGATAATCCTGAGAAATTTGGTATTATCCCTGAAGACAAATATTGGTTTGAGAATCCAGAATGGGAAAAGAAAGCATTGATTGGGACTTCAACTTTGTCAACCAGTGAAATTGATAAATATTCCCTAAAAATGAAAAAGGACTATTACCAAGCATTGATCTTAGCTGAGGAATAAGGGAGATTAGGAGATATATGACAATAAAAAACAAACTTGTTTTACTCAGCTTTTTCAGCAACCAAAATCTCTATATTCCCATTAAGGTATTGTTTTTCGTCAAATACATGGCTACCTATTCAGAGATTTCGGCGTTCA
Organism: Streptococcaceae bacterium; assembly: GCA_031270215.1. GTDB lineage: Bacteria > Bacillota > Bacilli > Lactobacillales > Streptococcaceae > MMGLQ5-1. The sequence goes on from JAISYB010000081.1 coordinate 6,360, forward strand.
AATTCTTTTTTGTCTTTGCAATGTTATTTCTGGAGATACCATCAGGTTTATTGTCTGATAAAATAGGGAATAAAAAAATAGTAGTTGCAGGTAGAACTTTTTTGATATTTGCGCTATTGCTAATAATATTAAGCAAAAATATAATGGGTTTTTATGTGGCAAGTACGTTACTTGGGATAAGTGCATCATTAGAATCTGGGAGCTTAAATTCTTATCAGATAGGATTGGGCGATAAATATAATTTTAATTTTTCAAATTTAATGGTTAAAATAGCAAAATACAATACAATTATAAGTGTCTTATTTACCATTACCAGCTCCTTTTTATATGCTGTCAGTAGCGAATTACCATTTATCATAACCATTTTATTATTACTTGCGACATGGCTGATGATTGTTTTTGGATTGCCAAGCTATGAAAAGGAAAGAAGAAAAAAAGAAGAATTTTTTTCAAAAGA
>JAISYB010000118.1 GCA_031270215.1 Streptococcaceae bacterium
TTTATTGGAGACGCTGTTATTGACATGGTTCAGCCTGATTCACCGGCTGCCCAAACCGGAATTAAAACCGGCGACCAAATCACCGCAATTGACGGCAATCCTGTTGAGTCGGCATTACAAGTTACCGTCAATCTCCGACCACGTTACGCCGGAGAAACCGTAACTCTCCGGCTCTTACGTGAAGGGCAGGAAAAAACCGTGTCGTTGACCTTATCAACTCCAACGAAAAAGAAAAAAATGTAATATTTCAGCCGAATTTGCCCAAAATGCACATAATTAAGGTTTGTATTTTGTGGGATTCATTGCTGCTACTAAGGTTGTTTTGTTTGGAAAAATAAGGTGAAAATAAGGTTGTTAAAAAATGAGGCAATCATAAGTTGATGTCAACAAGGTAAGTGATCCTTTCGCCGAAAAGTCGCGCCAGTTGAGTATTCTAATTAATAGACACCAACAGGCAATGCCCCTCCATAAATATTTTGTTATTGAATTAATCCGCAGTAGGAAAGGCAGATTTTCTGGTGTCGAGTAAATTTCAACCGGCGTGACCGTAAGTGAAAGCCTTTCAGGAGAAAGGATCGCCTACCTCTTGCAGACTTGACGTAAGTCTTTGTACTGTAAAGACTTACGGAAACATATAAGTTGCTGTTCACTGCCGGGTTCACTCCTCAAAACGGCGTTGTTCACCGGGGATAGAAATTTATGTAAACTGTTGCTTATAAACAAGTTATGAAATATCTCGACGCAAAACAAGAGATATTTATTTATTTGCACTGTACAGTTTTAGTGATGTTGGTATGACATGCCAACTATAGTCTCAATACATAGGAACCTGCGTACATATACACCAGTAAAATACTCTAAAAATAAAAAGACAATAACAGATCCACACCATCGGAATACAGATGGTGTGAATCTGATAAAGACCAATACGTTCTACAAGTCTAAGAGGAGAAAACAAAATAAATATTTCCTTATCATACAAAAGTTTACTAACTATTACTAACGATCCCCAAAAACACTTCCACCACTTCTTGACTCCAGAAGCATATACCAAATCGTATTTATATTTACGTCGCGCAGATTGTTTGTTTTTCTGATTCTCTTTTTTTCCTCCTAAATATTCACTTTGCGCAGGGGTTATTTTTGAGCGATCCTCAGCTTCGCGGAGTGCATTTACATTGATGGTTAAAGGGATTCTCAAGAGGTTATAAACAATCATAATACAAGTAAAAAAAGAAAAAACAAGTGTTGTGATATGCCAATTTGAAAAACCAATAAGTAGCCAAAATGCTGATTTTTTCTTTATAAGATTCCAGGCTTCAACTAACTGTGCCCAATTTTCAAATTTCTTGTGAGAAGGTGGTATGACTTCTGCGTTTTTTTCTAATGTAGTATTATCTTTTGGGTCGATTTGTTTTCCAATCAGAGGAGAGATTTTTATCGATACAATAAAATTGCCACGATTAGTTGATAACGTTATATCTGTCTTTTCATCTGATTCGTCTGAAACTTTTATCATTTTATTTTCTACTAATGAGATACTCTCAGATATGCCAGTTAATAATAAGACTTTACCTATATAAGGAAGTAAAAAGAAAATCAATAGGATTAAGTGAATGAAGAACCAATGTCCTGTATAAGTTCGTCTCAAAATTGACCATGGATCTGAAGCATTTCCCTCAATGAATGTTCTATTAACTTTACACTCGTCAAAGATGAGACCTTTTGTGTCTCTTAGTTCCGCATTATCAAAATATGCGTGTGTAGTTTGGGCTCTGTAGAAATTAGCATGACAAATATCTGCATATTCCAAGTTTGCATAATAAAGACTAGCAGAATCCAAATGAGCACGGGTCAACTCGCTATGCTTAAGATTGACATTGTCTAATTGTGAATCTGATAAATACGCATCAATTAGAACAGCGTAATCTAAATGTACATCTTTTAAGTTTGCTCCTTCGAGATGAACAAAAAAGTTTTTTTCATTGGGTTTTTCCTTTTCATGAATCTCTCTGTTATTGTTATGACAAAATGGACAATCACACACTTTATCGCCACCAGTATATTCATACCTCACCATTTGATGTGAAGTTGTATCTTTACAATGATTACTATGACAAGCGATTAGAAGGGCAAGCTGAAACCAGTCGCCTTTGAATGTACTTTGATTTTTTTTGAGTCTCTTAATATATTTTTTTCCAAAGGTTTTTTGTGCCAATTTTTTGTTAAATGCTTTCAGTGATTTCTCGTCCTTCTGACACTGTGGAATGACAGGAGACCATTGAATATTTTTAGAGATATTGGTGGGACGAAAGGAAACTGGCGTGTCTATTGAGTTAGTCATTGTTTGATAATTAAGTATTTAGTTAGTGTTATATTATCACCCTTGAAAGTTCAGTTTTGTCCTTTATTCGGTCAATCCTATAATTACGTCTAAAATAAAAGCTAAATTCTCAAGTAGGTATACCAAGGCACAAATTGAAACTTGGCTGAAAGCCAAACATTCAACTCCATGTGCCAAACCGCGAATGTGTATCGCTGGTAAAGCTGGAACAAAAATAAAACTTCGTCTTGAATTTCTTGAAGGTCGATTGTACCTACCAATCATTCGTGTTGAGCGAATTTAATTTCTCTTACCAAAGTCTGATTATCAATGATCAATCTGCAA
>JAISYB010000128.1 GCA_031270215.1 Streptococcaceae bacterium
AGCTAGAAAGATTATCGCAGTAACAGATAGTGGCTTTGCAAAAAAATTTAAAACATTACAGACAACTTGATTTCCAAAATTTACGAAAGTGAAGGTGGAAAATTTGACCAAAATTAGAATATACGAAATCGCAAAGGAAATCGACAAGCCAAGCAAAGAGGTTGTCGAAAAAGCACGTCAGCTTGGAATTGATGTTAAAAATCACATGGGCGTAGTTGAGGATTCTCAGGCAGCAAAGATTAAATCTAGTTTTAAGCCTAAAGTAGCACCAGCTAAGCCGGTAGAAAAAAAAGCGGTCGCTGTGAAAAAAAACAGCAATCCTAATCCGACTAAAGCCTCAGCGGCTGGTGAAAAGGAAAAAGATAATTTCAAAAAACCAGCTCAAAATCGGAATAATCCAAACAATAAACCGCGTCCAAATCATCCTAAGAACAACAATCAAAAGCAACAAGGACAGCAAGGACAAGGTGCGCAACAACAAAATCGTCCAGTCAATCGTAATAGTCAACAAGCTGGGCAAAGAGATAATCGACAAGCTAATAATAATAATCGTAGCAATACATCAAACGACAGAAAAAATGTCCAAGGTGGCAATTTCAACCGTAATAACAATCAAAATCGTTATCAGCAGGGTCAGGGTAATCAAAATTTTAAAGGCAAGCGTGGGAAGAAAGGCAAGAAAAACTTCCAAACGACTAGTAATAAGCCAGCAGTTCCAGCACGTAAATTCCATGAATTACCAAAGGTTTTTGTCTATACAGATGGTATGACGATTGCTGAAATTGCCAAAAGGATTAAACGTGAGCCGGCAGAAATCGTCAAAAAACTTTTCTTAATGGGCGTTATGGCAACACAAAATCAGTCCTTAGATGCTGAAACAATTGAGCTATTAGCCATGGATTATGGTATGGAAACCGAACGCAAGGTCGAAGAAGATATTGCAGACATTGAGAAGTTCTTTGAACAAGCGCCATCTAATCCTGAAAATCTTGTTGAACGTCCGCCAGTCGTGACGATAATGGGACACGTTGACCATGGTAAAACAACTTTACTAGATACATTGCGTAAATCACGTGTTGCAAGCGGCGAAGCAGGGGGAATTACTCAGCATATCGGTGCTTACCAAATCAAGGTAGACGGCAAACCAATTACTTTCCTAGATACACCAGGACATGCGGCATTTACTTCAATGCGTGCACGTGGTGCGTCAATTACCGATATTACAATCTTAGTTGTTGCCGCAGATGACGGTGTGATGCCACAGACCGTTGAAGCAATCAATCACGCTAAGGCAGCCGGCGTGCCGATTATCGTTGCAGTCAATAAAATCGATAAGCCGGGCGCTAATCCGCAAAGAGTTATTCAAGAATTATCTGAATATGAATTAATTCCTGAAAGCTGGGGCGGAGAAACGATTTTTGTAGAAATATCAGCGAAGTTTGGACAAAATATTGACGAATTACTCGAAAATATTTTACTTTTATCTGAAGTTGAGGAATTAAAGGCAGATCCGACACGCCGAGCAATCGGAACAGTCATTGAAGCAAAGCTTGATAAAGGCAAAGGTCCAGTGGCTTCTTTACTCATTCAACAAGGTAGCTTACATGTTGGAGATCCAATCGTTGTAGGGAATACTTTTGGTCGTGTGAGAACAATGACTAATGATATTGGTCGCAGGGAGAAAATTTCCGGCCCATCTGCACCGGTTGAAATTACTGGTTTAAATGATGTGCCGCATGCTGGGGATCATTTCGTTGTCTTTGAAGATGAGAAAACTGCACGTGCAGCGGGAGAGGAACGCGCAAAGCGTGCCTTAATGGAGCACCGTAAGGTTGCCAGCCGTGTTTCCCTTGAAAACTTATTTGATACACTTAAGGATGGGGAAATCAAGGAAGTCAACGTCATCATCAAAGCAGATGTTCAAGGCTCAGCCGAAGCACTCTCAGCGTCACTACAAAAGATTGAAGTCGAAGGCGTTCGAGTGAAAATCGTCCATTCAGCTGTTGGAGCAATCAATGAATCTGACGTAACACTTGCTGAGGCAAGTAACGCAATCATCATCGGCTTTAACGTTAGACCCACTCCGCAGGCTAAATTACAAGCAGAAACAGACGAAGTAGACATTCGCTTGCACCGCATTATCTATAAAGTGATTGAGGAAATCGAAACTGCAATGACTGGTTTACTTGATCCAGAATACGAAGAAAAAATTATTGGCGAAGCGATTATTCGTGAAACATTTAAGGTTTCTAAAATCGGTACAATTGCAGGGATTTACATCACTAGTGGTTTATTAAAACGTGAAGCTGGTGTTCGCCTGATTCGTGACGGTGTTGTTATCTACGAAGGTAGCTTAACTTCACTCAAGCATTTCAAGGATGACGTCAAGGAATTACGACTAAATACTGAAGGCGGCGCAATGCTTGAAAACTTCAACGATATTAAAATAGATGATATAATCGAAGCATTTGAAATGGTAGAAATTAAGAAGTAAGCGAGGTTTAAAATGGCACAATTTCGTGATCGAAAGCTTGCGACTGAGTTATCTCGTGAGATTAACGATATCCTTACTCGCCGTGTACGTGACCCAAGAGTTAATGGTGTGACTGTTACTGACATTCGTGTCACAGGTGATTTGTCACAGGCAACGGTTTATTACAGTATCTTGTCTGATTTAGCAAGTGATGCTAAAAAAGCTCAGGAAGGCTTAAAGAAGGCAACCGGTTTGATAAAAAGAGAACTAGGTGCACGTCTTGTACTTTATAAAATTCCTGATATTCACTTTGAACGAGATACGAGCGTTCAATACGGTAGTAAAATTGATGAAATGATTAAAAAGCTTCATCAGGAAAAGCATTAAATATATTATCAAGGCACGAATATTTCAGATTGTGACTCTGAGATTTCGTGCTTTTTGCTAAGTGGCAAGTATTTATTGCGGCAATGTTAGACGTATAGATTAAAACTAACGAAAAATAGAACAAAAATTATCTTTGTCATATTACAGCTGCAATTACTTTTGATTTCAAGCACTTTATCGCAGGCGTATAAAAATGACTGGAAAATTAAAAGTAAATCGTTGAAAACTTTTGCTGAATATAGTAATCTAATACTAGTTTACTGTATTATGATATAGTCTATTTAGTACACTATATTTTCATTTTTAACAAACAAGGAGAGAAATAACTATGAACGGTGACCCCGAGAGTTCGTCGCTCGTTTTACAATTTATCATTTTAATTTTTTTAACATTACTTAATGCATTCTTTTCTGCTAGCGAGATGGCGGTCGTTTCTTTAAATAAAAACCGCTTGGAGCAAAAGGCAGATGAGGGGGATAGAAAGAGTAAGCAGCTATTAAAAATCGTTTCCAGCCCAAATAATTTTTTATCAACGATTCAGGTTGGAATTACCTTAATCAATATCTTGGCTGGTGCGTCCTTAGCGGAAAGTTTGGCGGATAAAATCGCACCATTATTGGGTGGTACGCAGACGGCAAAAACAATTGCTAGTTTTGTGGCGCTTGCTTTATTGACCTATATTTCGATTGTTTTCGGAGAGCTTTATCCTAAAAGAATTGCCCTTAATTTAAATGAAAAGATTGCTTCATTTTCAAGCGGACCGATTACCTTACTCGGCTATCTGCTAAGTCCATTTGTCTGGTTGTTATCTGCCTCAACAAACTTATTATCACGAATTACTCCAATGAAGTTTGATGATGAAATGGATAAAATGACACGAGATGAGATGGCATATATGTTATCTAACGATGACGTTTTAGATTCCTCTGAGATTGAGATGCTACAAGGCGTTTTCTCCTTAGATAATATGGTTGCTCGTGAGCTGATGGTTCCTAGAACCGACTCATTTATGGTTGATATTAATGATGGCACGCAGGAGAATTTGCGAAAGATTTTAGATAATAATTACTCCCGTATTCCGGTTTATGATGATGATAAGGACAAGGTTATCGGTGTCCTCCATACTAAAACAATCTTATCTAAGGCTTATCAAAATGGCTTTACAGCGTTGGACTTGCGCCAAATCATGCAGGAGCCTCTCTTTGTTCCTGAAACGATTTTTGTTGATGACTTATTACTTGAGTTGAAAAAAACACAAAATCAAATGGCGATTTGTTTGGACGAATACGGTGGTGTTGGCGGTATTATCACCTTAGAAGATTTGCTTGAGGAAATCGTCGGGGACATCGATGACGAATCTGACCTTGCAGCGCCGTTGTTTGAAAAGCTGGAGGATAATTGCTATATTGTTCAGGGTAAGATGTTAATCAATGAATTCAATGAGGAATTTGACACATCACTGGAAAATAACGATGTTGATACAATGGGTGGTTTCTTGATTAGCGCAATCGGACGTATTCCAGATGATGGCGAAAAGGCAAGCTTTGAGCTTGATACTGAACGTGGACACCTGACGTTAATCTCTGAAGAGGTGACCTTGAAACGAATTAATAGTTTGAAAGTTATCTTTACACCGTTAGACTTAGAAACGGATAGTGATGACGACAAATAGATACGCTCTTGGCATTCTCCTTAATTGGAGAGTGCTTTTTGGGTAAAGTTTTATGGGTCAGTGAATATATATATCACTTGATATTAATTTTGTATCAGAGAAACCCTCAGTTTCAGTATGGATAATTTCAAAAATATGATATAATGTCTTAGTTTTCTAATATAAATTGAAACGAATGGTGGAATTATGACAACTGATAGACTTGGTAGAGAATTGCTTTATAGAAGATATATCAAAGATTTACCTGTCGAGCAAAAAAATTACATTGGAATTGAACTAGAATTTCCAATTGTTAATTTAGCACATGAGGCAGTTGATATTAACTTCGTCCGTACTTTAATGCTTGAATTATGCGATAATTTTGGCTTTGAGGTGATTAAAAGAGATAGTGATGGCTTGCCAATTGAAATCATAAAAAAGGCAACTGGTGATGTCATCGTATTTGAAGTCAGTTACAATAATCTGGAGTTTGCTTTAGGAAAAGTGAGTAATCTCTGGGAGGCACATCAGAAAATAACGAATTACTTGGATATTGTCCAAGATTTTTTAGCACTAAAAAATCACCGGCTGACTGGTTTGGGAGTTAATCCTGATTGGCAAATCAATGATAATCAACCAGTTAAAACGTCACGTTACCAAATGCTGACCGATTACTTAGAAAGCTATCAGGCATATGACGAGATTGATTCAAACTTTTTCCATCATTATCCAAGATACGGCGCATTTATTTCTGGCTCACAAGTACAGCTTGATGTGACAAAGGATAATCTGCTGGACGTCTTGAACATTTTCAATCAAATAGAGCCTGCTAAGGCTTGGTTATTTGGTAATTCATATTTTTGGCACAAGGATTGGCAAACAACAGTTGCTAGAGATATATTCTGGGAAAACTCAATGCATGGCATTTTTCCAAATAATGCAGGACTTTTCCCGTGTACATTTGAAAACATTGATGATTATTTAGATTATTTGGAGGAAAGTGTCATCTTTCAAGTCAATCGCAATGAGAAGAACTATTATTTTCCACCGATTAAAGTGAATGATTATTTCAATCACGATGAAATAGTAGCAGTTGACCTGTTGGGTAAATCAAGCCTTATTATCCCTGATATAGCAGATATTGCTGGGCATAGGAGTTATAATTTTCAAGATTTAACAACGCGTGGCACGGTCGAGTTTCGTAGTGTTTGTGAACAGCCGATGAGTGATATTTTGACGGTTGCTGCCTTTCACGTTGGTCTTTTTGAAGTATTAGACGCAGTGGGTGAGCTATTAAAGACTGCTGCTTTTATCGAAAAATATGGAGCGTCCCTTCTGCAAGCACGCAGATACTTTGCTAGAATAGATTTAAGTGATGAGGCGACAGAGGAGATTTTAGAATTTACCAAGACCCTGTTATTTCTTGCAGAAAAGGGTTTAGTTAAACGTCGTAAGGGAGAAGAAATATTCTTAAAGCCGTTATTTCGTCGACTAAAGACGCGAAAAAATCCTGCACTGACCGCATTAGATACGCTGAAATCAGGAGTAACAATGAATGATATTGTTGTTAATTACGGAAGGATTGACCATGAATTTTAATCAAGAAAAAATTATTGCAAATGATAAATTTGCTGCTTTATATTCCAAGCTTGTTTTGGGCATTGAAAAAGAATGTGTTCGAATAACAGCTGAGGGCAAGCTTTCACAAACGGCTCACTCTGATAAATTTGGAAATCGAAGTTATCACCCCTATATTCAAACCGATTTTGCCGAAAATCAAATTGAACTAATTACGCCGCCATGCGATTCAACCGCAGAGGTTATGGATTTTTTGGCAGCAATTCATGATGTTTATTATCGGACGAGTCAAGAGTACCTTTGGCCAGCATCAATGCCACCGGAGTTTGAAGACTCTGAGATTGCGATTGCAGCGCTAGATGATGTAGATGACGTAAAATATAGAGAACATTTAGCTAAGAAATATGGGAAAAACAAACAAATCCTCAGCGGTGTGCATTATAATTTTGAATTTTCACCTGAATTATTGACCTTTTTATATGAAGAAAATGATAATGTCACGCTAAGCTTTAAGGATTTTCGTAATGAAGTCTATCTTAAACTAGCACGGCAATATACACGTTTTCACTATATTTTGACTTTCTTATTTGGGGGGACGCCATTTGCAGTAAAGGGATTTCTTAATCCAGCTGAAAAGCTTAATCGTCCTGTTCGTTCGGTTAGAAATAGCAGTTTTGGTTATGTTGAACAGTTGAAAAAGTCGATATCTTTGATGTCGCTAGATGACTATATTTCGGATTTATCGAGCTGTATATTATCAGGAGAATTAATCAATGAAAAGGAATATTACGGCGCAGTCAGATTACGTGGCAGTAATGAGCTTAAAACACTCAAGACAGTTGGTGTTCGCTATCTTGAACTGAGAACTTTGGATTTAAACCCCTTTGAACCTTTTGGGATTAGCAAAGAAACATTAGATTTTATCCATTATTTCTTGCTATTTTTGCTTTTCAAATCGGAAACCTCTGATTATCAGATTGGAACTAAAATGAACAGAGAGATTGCCTTTGAGCACCCGAATGAGCCAACGGTCTTTGAAGATGAAGCTAAAGAAGTCCTCTATGAGATGAAGCGCTTCTATAAACCGTTAAAAGCGAATGGTTTATTAGCGTTAATTGACCATTATATCCGAAAATTTGAAAACCCACAAAATACAATTGCCAGCAGGCTGTTAGAACGTGATTTATTGAAGATTTCGAGAAAAAACTTTGAAAAATCTTTTAAAAGACCATTTCAATTGGCGGGATTTACCCAAATGGAGCTTTCAACGCAGAATATTTTATTTGATGCGATTCAAAAGGGGTTGAAGATTGAAATATTAGATGAAAACGATCAGTTTATTCGTTTGAGCTTTAAGCAGCACGAGGAGCTGATTAAAAATGGGAATATGACTTCTCGTGATAATTATATTGCGTCTCTTGCTATGGAGAATAAATTAGTGACTAAGAAGCTACTTCATGAAGCAGGAATTGCTGTGCCAGCAGGTTTTGAGTTCCAAAATATTGAACAGGCATTGGCGATTTATCCATTGATAAAAAATCAAGCGATTGTGATTAAGCCGAAAAGTACAAACTATGGTTTGGGCATTTCTATCTTTAAACAAGGTATTGATTACGAAGACTATAAAACGGCATTAAATTTTGCCTTTAAAGAAGACTCAGAAGTGTTGATTGAAGAGTTTGTTGCTGGAACGGAATATCGTTTTTATGTATTAGATAAACAGGTACGTGCCATTTTACTGCGTGTTCCTGCCAATGTTGTCGGTGATGGGGTGCATACTGTTGAAGAACTGGTGGCAATGAAGAACGATTCGATTTATCGTGGTGAAAATCATCGCTTTCCGCTTGAGAAAATCCAACTGGGTGGCTTGGAGCAATTAATGCTAAAAGAGCAAGGATTAAAGCTAGAAAGTGTTCCTGAAAGAGATAAAATTGTTTATTTAAGGGAAAATTCAAATATTTCTACCGGCGGGGACTCGGTTGATGTAACTGATGAGATTGACAAAAGCTATCATCAAATAGCCGAAAATGTTGCAAAAATGCTAGGAGCGGTTGTTACAGGCGTTGACATCATTATTGAAAATAAAGCTTTGCCTGCAACAAATGATAATTATAAAGTAATTGAAGCCAACCAAAATCCAATGATGCAAATGCATATTTTCCCATATCAGGGCACAGGAAGGCGTGTAACTAAAATGATGCTTGATTACTTATTTCCCGAGTGCTAAGCTGAAATAAGTAATGTTTAACGCAGTTTTGAAAAAATCTGAGCTATTTATTTAATCTTAAAAAAAATAGGACGAAATAGCCAAGAGATAGCGCAAAAGATAGATTTTTACCCAAAACTAGAAATTTTAGGCGCACAAAGCCTTGATATATAAGGAGTTATAAAAATGAGTACAATCCAATGGTTTCCGGGTCATATGAACAAGGCGAGGCGGCAAGTTCAAGAAAATTTGAAATATGTAGATGTCGTCTTTGAATTAGCAGATGCTAGAATCCCTATTTCGAGTCGCAATCCAATGCTCGATAAAATCATTAACCAGAAGCCAAGAATCTTATTATTAAACAAAATGGATTTGGCTGATCCTGTTAAAATCAAAGCGTGGCGCAGTTATTTTGAAGCAGAAGGTGTGATGAGCTTAGAGATTAATGCCAAGGCGCAGCAGACGGTTAAAAAGGTTGTGCAGGCAACGCAAACATTGCTTAAGGATAAAATCGAAAGAGATAAATCACGCGGGATACAGCCTCGTGCTTTGCGTGCTATGATTATCGGGATACCAAATGCAGGCAAGTCAACCCTGATGAACCGAATTTCTGGCAAGAAATCCGCAAATGTTGGCAATAAACCGGGGGTAACTAAAGGACAGCAATGGATTAGATTAAATGCCGACTTGGAATTATTAGATACACCGGGAATCTTGTGGCCGAAATTTGATGATAAGCTGGTCGCATTAAAGCTTGCAGCAACAGGTGCGATTAAAGATGACTTAATAGATTTTGACGATGTTGTAATCTTTACTCTGGAATATTTTTCGCAGCATTATCCGGAAGTTTTATTGGATTATTTCAAGCTAACACGTGCGGCACTTGACATGCCAACGCCTGAATTAATCATTTATTTGACACAAAAAGCGGGATTTAGAGATGATTATGACCGTTTTTATCAAGCCTTTATCAAAGCTTTGCGAGATGGTAAGCTTGGCAGATTTACATTAGATGATTTGGAGCAATGGACAAATGACACAACAAACAATTAAAGATATCAAGGAACGATTAGCGGTTATTCAATCTGTGGATGACCGCTATTTTCAAAGTTTAATATCAGATGAACGTCGTGGCGTGCAGCAGCTTTTGAGCCAAAAGTTAAAAGCATTCGATAAAATCAATGCCGAAGCTGAGCGAATGAAGCAGATGTTTAGTTATGAACGAAGTATTTATGCGCGGGGTTTTCGGTTAATTGCAGGAATTGATGAGGTTGGTCGTGGTCCGCTTGCTGGTCCAGTGGTTGCAGCAGCCGTTATTTTACCTCAAAATTCGCAAATTACCGGTTTAAATGACAGTAAGCAAATTCCTAAAAAGCGTCATAGAGAGCTTTACGAAGCAATCAAGCATGAAGCTGTGGCAATGGGGATTGGTATTATTCCGCCTAGCGTGATTGATAAAATTAATATCTACGAGGCAACTAAACTTGCAATGCTTGAAGCCATTGAACAATTATCTGTGCACCCAGATTATTTATTGATTGATGCGATGAAGCTAACGCTTGATTTACCACAGCTCAGCTTGGTTAAAGGAGACGCGAAATCAGCAAGTATCGCAGCAGCAAGCGTTATTGCCAAGGTCACACGTGATGAGTTAATGAATCAGTACGCACAAGAATATCCTGAGTATCAGTTTGAGAAAAATGCAGGGTATGGGACAAAAGCACATCTTGAAACCATCGAAAAATACGGTATTCTGCCGATACATCGTCAAAGCTTTGAACCAATCAAATCAAAGCTTTAAAAAATGATATAGAGGATAACAATATAGAAACAATTGATTTTACTAGACATATATTTTATTTTGGCATAGCATGGGGGATATCTAGCGTTTCAAGATTGCCGACTAATCTCTATAATTATGAAGTTGTCCATTTTTCCGACTTCTAAATCCTCTATAAGCTCATTAAATTCAATTCTCTTGATAAAAAGTAGCAATTTCTACTTTTTTATTGATATAATGAAGAAGGTGGGACAAAAAGCGTTTAACGACGTAGAAAATTAGGAATTGATGGCATTTGCTTGTAAATGTTCGGAAATTTATCTATTTTCCTAGTCGTTGCTGCATTGTCTCCCGTGAATCACGAACATTAAACAGCAGGCAAAGACTTTTGGATCAGCCTCTTAACGAGAAAATACATTTATCCAATTGTTCTTGTTGCTAAAGAAAGTCAGTCAAATGGGAATAAGGATATTTATTTAGTGTATTTAATGAAAAATTGTCGTTTATTGCTGAAGGGATTCTAGGAGAATGTATGAAGAAAAATAAATTTTATTTATATTATTTTGTGTTATATTTGCTGACTGTGATAGTGACGGTTCAAATTAATTATCTCAATCCGTTTCAGGTATTGAGGTCTAAAATCTATGATTTTGATTTATATTATTTTAGCAAAATGATTTCCATTGTTTTAATTTGGGCAATGTTTTACCTAATACCATTGTTTTTAGGATATTGCTTTAAAAAGAGATATTGGTTTTGGCAGATACTTTATCCAATTTTAATTTGTCTATATATTTTCATTGAAAATACTTTTTTAGCAGATGAAAAATGGAGAGGTGCCCTTCTTACGCCAAGCTTCTGGCAAGATGGCTGGTATCTGGCGATTCTGGTTGTGGTAATTGCTATCATTGTTTCCGTTCCAATTAGTTTAGGATCAGCACATCTTGGCACTAGTAGCAAAAATGATGTAAAAGTATAGACGGCATTAATTGCGATTAATCGTGCGTATGGCGCTTTAAAAAGCCAAGAATATCTTAATGTCACCAGCAGTTCAGCAATTTCATTGTTTTATGGATGAACTACTATGTTACTATGGTGTTGGTTTAGACTCTTCTAACTAAATTTTAGATACACAGTTTGATTTGACAGAATGTAGCGTATTTGCTAACCTGTATTCATGGCTATATTACTGACGGAGGTAGAAGAAACTACAAGGGAGTATAGCAGATTATTGTCGACCGTCTGGGCATCTCTTTTTTGGAGATGTCTTTTTTGTGCTTAGAAATCGCTGAATAAAGTGATGGAGAGTAACTAGTCAACCTTGGGAGGAAAGATGTATCGAATAAAAATAAATAATATGAAATTTCATTCTTACATAGGTGTTTACCCAGAGGAGAAAAAGCTTGGGCAAAATATCGAGATTGATTTAGTGGTGAAAATCAATGACTTTGTAAAGGCGGATCATCTTAAATATACAATCAGTTATTCAGACTTCTATCAGATTGTTTCAGAGATTGTCGCAAGTAGTAGAGTTGACTTAGTTGAAACCTTGGCACAGGAGATTATTTCTAGCATTAAGGAGCTTGATCGAAATAAAATCACGCAAGTGAGCGTTCGGATTAGGAAGCTAGCTGTCCCAATTGACGGCATTTTTGATAGTGTGGAAATTGAAATGGAAGGATAGGGAAGATGAATCAAGTTTTTTTAAGTCTTGGAAGTAATCTGGGAAATCGTTGGGCGTATTTGAAGCAAGCTATTTCTTTATTACAAAGTAACGAGAAGATAGAGCTTGAGCTCGTATCCCCCATTTATCAAACCTCGCCGGTCGCTCAGATTAAGCAGCCTGATTTTTTAAATCTTGCTTTGAAAATAAAAACCAGCTACCGACCTTTAGAGCTACTAGAGTATATCCATCTAGTTGAGAATAAATTGGATAGGAAACGTACCGTCAGATGGGGCGCAAGGACAGTTGATATTGATATTCTTTATTTTAATGAGGTCACTTTTTTATCTAAAGACTTAGAAATTCCACATAGAGAGCTTGGGAATCGGCTATTCGTCTTAGTGCCCTTGCTAGCTATTTGTGGCTTAAATTTTTATCAATTAGATTATCTTCATAAACAAGTGCTCAAGCTAGAAAATTCTGGGCAGAAA
>JAISYB010000168.1 GCA_031270215.1 Streptococcaceae bacterium
GCCTTTTGGGAAAATTCTTAATTAGAGCTTTTTCCAAATAGGCATGATACAGGCTGATTGTTTCAGGTGTCGCCATTTCATTTAAGCGGTGAATGGCATTCGCAATCTTTTTAAGTCCATACTCATATTTATTTATTTCAAGGAGATAAATCCCTTCTAAAAAGCTAAATCTATTTTTTTCATAAAATAAATTTTTCTTCTCCAGAAATTCTTGAGCAATATGAATCGTTGATATGGCATTGTTCGGCATGTTATTGTCGAGAAAATAAATTGCCGTATTTGCTGAAGCATTACAGATTTCTTCAGTCACATTTGATAATTCCTGATAATGAGTTCCTTTTTGTTGCGCGAGTGTGCTAAGCTTTGTGACAGAACTGGCTGAGAGCATGAAGATTGAGTTAGCATATAAGGAAAGCTCATAAATCCCCCAAAGGTCAATCTTTTGTAGGTAATCTATGATAATTTTGATTTTGTTATTTTCAAAGGGAAGCTTATTCATTTGGTTGATACGCTGCTTTAAGATGATTAAACGATGTTTTTTTAGCAGCGTGCTGATTGTGTTTGTGCGTTGTTCTTCTTGTTCCATCAGGCTGTATAAGCCGTCAAGATTTTTAACATTCACGTATTCATCCACTTTCTCGAAGAAATGTTGATTTAAAAGACTAATGTCATGATGATGATGAATGAGCATTAATTCTTCATAAGTTGTTGCAGTTTTCTCAAGCAATCCGGTAAGGTTAGCAGTTGTAATTTTGCTTAAGCCACGCTCCCACCTAGAAGCGAAATTGGCAGAAACAACTCCTTCAGTAGCTTCCTTAAGTGTTAGATTTTTGGCGTGACGTATTTTTCTAAAAGCAGGACCTAAATAATACATCGTTTAATTCTCCCCTTTTGTCAATAGATTTCCAATATAAAAATAAATCTAAACTTATTCGCAAAGGATGTCAAGCTTCAGCAAATATCGATGGTTCATCACAAGAATGAAAACGTTTAAAAGTTTATATAGTTGTAATCGTTGATTAATTTCAAAACTTTTTAAAATCAGCTATAATTCTTGATAGATATGGGGTTATAAGCTTTTTTGATGTAGTCAATTTTGGACGTATTCGTTATTTTTTCAAAAAAAAAATCGGGGGGGGGTAAAATGTTGATTTAACGCACTTTTCGGGACGTTTTGAACGTTTTCAAACACTTATACAACTATATGAATTTCGCTATTGCAGGATATTTTAAAGGGTGTAAACTAATTTTGTAATCAGGTTACAGCCAAATAGACGTCATTTGGCAAAAAATTCTATCGTCATTGTAACGATAAAAGGAGAGAAAACGTGAAGAAACTTTTTACAGGATTATTTTTAATTACAGGCACATTTGGTATTAGTGCTAGTATGGCACTAGCTATTTATTCAGCCTTAGCTGAATATGGCGAAGAACTTACCCTCGGTAGATTACTTACATTGATTGGAGCTACTGGTGCAGTAGGTTTAGTAGTTGCAAGTATTTTCGCTTTGGGCGGTGTTTATCTTCTGTCTAAGATGAAAGCTGGTAAAGCTTCTTTTGTTGCTTGGTAAGAGTTGAAATGATAAGAGATTTAGGCGCACTGCCTAAACTTCGATTTTAGAGGGAATAGATAATGAAGAAAATCATTTATTTAGAGCTATTGGCATTTATCAGGGAAAAATTTAGAGATCGTAAAACAATAAAGGTTCTAATTTTCATGTTTTCCGCCTACTTGTTGTTTGGTTATGCTTTAGCGTTTGGTTTAGCAGATATAATTGTAAAAAATTATCAGAGCGTTTGTCAGGGCATTATTGCACTTGGGCTATTAGGTTTTTTAACTCCGGATAGGACTTTGCTAAGGTATTATGATATGAAGGGGAGAACACTCTTTAAATTTCCACAAAATATTAAAATGCTGCTATTTATCAAATCGATAAAGTATGAGTTGTTTGCTGTATCGGCATTTTTATTGTTACTCTCACTTTTTTCAATCCCTATTTTTGCGATAAAGAGTTCTGTCTTGTTGATATATTGCGTCTTTATTTCACTTTTCCTATTTCTAACAACCAATAAATTAGCTCAGCTATTAATAACGATATGTCCAAATGTCAAAGCTCTTCATTTTATTTTTGAAATTCTAGGCAATCTATTGATTTTTCTTTGGTTATATTTTGCATGTAGTGGCGCAAAAAATGGATTTATCAATCTTTCAAAGCTTAGATTAAATTTGATATTTGAAAAATTACAAAATTTTACCGGACGACCGTATTTTTCTTTGCTAATTATTTTATATCCTGTTTTATACTACCTTTTAGTTAATCAAATTTTAAAACAGATGTTTAAAAAGACTAAGCAAAATAAAACAAGGCTGCTTAATCTACCGCTTTTTTTATCTCCAATAAGGAAAAAAATTTTTCAAGAATTTCGTCAGCTTTCAAAATTTAGTTTATTTTCAAGTATTTTTTTCCAATTAATTGCAATTGTTTTAGTGAAATTTTTAGTCTTAAACCAAATCGTAAATATCGATAAAATAAGTCTGACTATTTTATTTCCAATATTATTACTATCAATTGGAAAGTTTTTGACAAACTTCAGCTATTTAAATTTGAAGTTTGAAGGTAGTAAAATTTTATTGCTAATTCAATCCACCTATCAGATTGAAAAATATTTGTTGCAAAAAGCAGCGGTAGTGACGTTTTACATTTTTAGTTATCTTCTATTTGAAGTTTTAGCACTTTATTTAATGGCTTTTATTACGCTGTCGACTGCCGCAATTGTTTTAATCTTTTTGCTTTTTAATATCATCGGCTTTTCAATAACTGTCCAAATTTTTTCAAACCTATTTGTTAGATATTCATCAGAGGAGAGGTTTGAAAATGCTTTGAATTTTCCGATAGCGAGCTTTGTTATTGCTTTGCAGTTCGGATTTGAGGAGCTTGTACTGCTACTTGCCGGAATTGTTGATTATGATAATACTCATATTTATATTTTTATAGCTGGATATAGCATGATTGTATTGTTAACCAATCTGTTATTACTCAAAATTTTGAGAAGGAAATTTTATGGTGAATATGGAAAATTTATTGCATCGCGTTAAAAATAAACCGTTTCTGCTTTCTTTTTTGTGGGCGCTAGTAATTGCGAGCATATTCTTTCTTCTTGGAATCAATATCTCCGGATTGACAGCTGATTTACATGTTCAAAAGCTCGGATTCCAAGAAATTTTTATCCACAATCTCTTATTGTCGTTGATTTTATTAGTCAGTGTAATTACATTTGGATTAATCTCAAATATTTTGCTTAGCTTCAATTTTTTGATGTTGGGAATAAAGGTGCGTGCTTTACAGGATACTTATGGCTTTGAAGTAATTATAAATAAAGTTTTACGCCACGGTGTATTTGAGATACCACAAA
Organism: Streptococcaceae bacterium; assembly: GCA_031270215.1. GTDB lineage: Bacteria > Bacillota > Bacilli > Lactobacillales > Streptococcaceae > MMGLQ5-1. The sequence goes on from JAISYB010000168.1 coordinate 3,415, forward strand.
TTTTATTAGCGGGTAGTTTTGGGCTCTATTTTTTGACAAGAAAACTAACCAAGCAACCGATTCGGATAGATAGAGATTTTGTATTTTTAACTTTAAAAATTTTGCTGATATGCCTAATATTAAATCTCATATCGGCATATGTAGAAGTCAATTTTTCAATGAAGGGATAATTCATGATAATTAGTAAGAGAAATTTTTGGATGCTTTGTTTTGTATCAACCTTATTTTATTCAATCGTTTTTATTGATTACCCTAACCCGATTTCTTTGGTCTTGAAGGAATTGGAGAAAATATCAGCTACAACAATTAAACCATTTTTTGCCAACCTTTTGCGAGTGTATAATAATTTAATTTTACAGCTTGGTTTCCGTTTATTGCTATTTGTTTTTAGCATTTGGGTGATAAAATTGATTGTCAGTTTTATTTTAACTGTCGAAAGAAAACTCTCAAAAAGGTCAATTGGAGTTTCAAAAACAGCTGTTGAAGCATTTGCCTATAATTTGATGTTGATTAATTTAATTCAAAATTTCGTTCTTGGATTTTTAACCATTTTACTTAAACAACCACTTATACTGGTTAATTATTACATTTTTTTAATTTTTTTATTGTTGATCTGTCTGGTAAAGCTGTTAACTGCCTATCGATTATTTTGGAAAAAAAGTCATAGTTTTGTCGTTTTATTGCTGGGGAATTTATCAGCGATATTGTATTTGCTAGTAGGAGTAGTGTTGCAATGATTGAAATTCACAATTTAGAGAAAAAGTATGACGGCGATGTCTTATTCAAGGATGTGAATATTACTTTTTTAAAAAGTGATATTTCCTTTCTAGTGGGGAAAAATGGTGTCGGCAAAACGACCTTGATGACTATTTTGGCAGGATTGCTTGATTTTGAACAAGGCGATATTGAGATAGACGGTCGGTTATTAGAGCTGCCCTATCAGCAGTCAATCCGAAAGCAAATATTTTTATTACCTACCGATAACATCAGCATTGATTATTTAACTGCTACTGAAAATTTGTCGTATTATGCAAAGCTGTATCACATTGACGTCAATACAGTGGTAATTGATGAAATTTTAAAGGAATATCAACTAAAGCAAGAGGAGAAGAAGCTGGTGGTCGAATATTCGACAGGAATGAAAAAACGTCTTGATTTGGCAATATTAGAGTTAATTTCTCCGGAAATTTTATTGCTTGACGAGCCAAGCTTAGGATTAGATGTGTACCACGTTGATTTTCTTAAAAGAAAATTGATGGACTATAAAAAACAAAATAAGACGATTATTGTTACAAGCCACGATATGTCACTTGCTAATAAAGTATCAGATAAAGTCTTTCTTTTTAAGGATAAAAATATTGAGGTCTATAATTCTGTGGACGTTGACCTTGAAGCAATTATTTTACAAAGCTATCAAGACGTACGAGGAGGAGAAAAATAAAGGTTTTGGATTTGTCCAGTCATTGTAGAGGCTGACCCAAAAGTCACACCTAGTTTAATGTTCGTGATTCACGGGGGACAATGCAGCAACGACTAAGACAATAGATAAATTTCCGAACATTGGCGAATATTGACAAAAATTTCCTAATTGCTACGTCGTTAAACGATGCACCTTCTTTTCCAAACAGTCGATTAGGATAAATCATCAACACTTGTTATCTAATTCTATTAGGTGGAAGTGAAAAAACAAACGCTTGAAATTTTACAAGCTTTCATTTTAATAACAATATATAGAAGCTTTTTAAAATGAGCGGTCGTCCTATTACAACTTTAGTCGTAAATTGTCTTAATCTGGCAGCTTTGCGACTTTTTGTTTCGGACAATTTCAATACCGGACTTTTTGCTACGCTACAGGTCGTTTTAACCCCTTGTTTTATGTTACAATAAACTAAATATTAGGATTGAATCGTAAGTTAGAAGTGAGGTTAGGATGTCTAAAAATAAGTTATTGTTAGTTGATGGTTCTTCGATTGCCTTTCGGGCATTTTTTGCAATTCAAAATATCGAGAGTTTTAAGAGTAAGAGTGGACTTTATACCAATGCGATTTATGGTTTCCATACAATGTTGTCAAATATTATCAAAGAGGTCAAACCAACGCATTTGTTGGTTGCTTTTGATGCCGGTAAGACGACCTTTAGAACCGAGATGTTTTCGGAGTATAAGGGGGGGCGTGAGAAAATTGTACCAGAGTTTCGCGAACAGCTGCCATTTATCAAAGAGATGTTGAAGTATCAAGGTATTCATACCTATGAGCTGGTCAACTATGAAGCAGATGATATTATCGGTACCTTAGCACGTTCAGCCGAAGCGGAAGGCTTTTCGGTCGAAATTTTCTCAGGTGATCGTGATTTAACCCAGCTGGCAACTAAAGAAACGACGGTTCAGATTACACGTAAGGGTGTTAACAATCTTGAAACATTTACACCTAACTATATGGAAGAAAAGTTAGGCATTACGCCTTTACAACTAATTGATTTAAAAGCATTAATGGGAGATAGCTCGGATAATATTCCAGGTGTGACAAAGATTGGTGAAAAAACCGGCTTAAAGCTGATTACTTCATATGGCACGCTTGAAAACCTTTATGAAAATATTGATGAATTAAAACCAAGTAAAATGAAGGAAAATCTTGTTAATGAGAAAGAAATTGCATTCTTGTCTAAGCAGCTGGCAACAATTGATGTCAATGCACCTGTTGAGCTTGCGGTCGATGATTTGGCACGTATTCCAGTAGATACGAATAGACTGCGCAAGTTTTATGAGCAAATGAATTTTAGAAAGTTTCTTGAAGCGGAATTAGGTGAGGTAAAGGTAAAACTTGAGGCAATCGATTTTGAAGTGCTTGATACGTATCAGGCAGGCTTGATTACAGCAGATGATTTTCTATATCTTCAAACCTTGACGGATAATTATCATCAAGCAGAAGTCATTGGTGTTGCATTTGGTAATCAGAACAAGATTTATGTGTCAAAAGGAGATAATTTACTACATCAAGCTGCTTTTGCCAAGGATGTAACAGAGAAAATCAAAAAGACCTATGACTTTAAGCAATTAAAAATTTTGCTGGCAAGATTTGATATCCTTTTGGACGACTTGGCATTTGACAGCTTATTAGCTAAGTATATTTTGAACGCTGAAACCAGTCATGAGATTAATCTAATTGCAGAAAACTATACCTCTGTTGCGATTGAAAGTGATGTGGCAGTTTTCGGCAAGGGTGCTAAGCTGGCTGTGCCAGCTGATGAGATACTATGCACGCATTTAGCTCGAAAAATCCAAGTTTTAGTTGAAAGTGAAGAAAAAATGAAGCAGGCGTTAGTGGCACATCAGCAGCTGGATTTGCTGCTGGAAATTGAGCAGCCGCTTGCAAATGTTTTAGCGAAAATGGAAATGCGTGGCATTAAGGTGGATACA
>JAISYB010000036.1 GCA_031270215.1 Streptococcaceae bacterium
CCAGTTTAACTGTTTGATAGCGAAAAGCCGAAAGCCCAGTTAATTGCTCATCTGTCAACACTGTCTTAATTTGTTTAAAATCAGCTTGATTTAGGATTTCATCCTCTTTTCCTGAAACAAATAACAGGTTTGCGCCATATCGTCGAAATTCCTGACTCAGCTGTCTAGGCATATCCAGATAAATTGAGGATAAGCCTGAAACCACTGTTGCACCGATTATGATCGCTAAAAGTGCAATCAGCATTCGACTTTTACGTTTCAAAATAGCACTAAAAATCATTTTAAAATATAATTTTCGCCTTGTCATAACTCACCTACCATGAAGTACCTCTGCTGGTTTTAATCCGAGCAATAGTTTTATTGCTTGCAGACTACCTAAAATGATTACCATTAAAACTAAACTTACTACAATCGGCACAACCTCTGGCTTTAAGGCAATTGAAACCCCAAAGACTTGAGTTCCAATCACTTGTGCCAAACCGTAACCTACAAACATTCCAAGCGCACCGCCGAGCAAGCCAACCAATACGATCTCTGTCAGAAATCTTCTGATAATCGCTGAGCTGCTTGCGCCCAGCGCCTTAATTAATGCAATCTCCTGACGACGTTCAATCATGCTTGTCGTCACGATACTTGTAATCCCAAGCGTTGCACTCAATAAGCTAAGAAGCGTAATTAAAATCATCAATAATTGTGTTTTATTCAGGATTGTTCCTTCTGATTCTGCAACTTGGCGAATCACCTTCGCCTTTGAGTTTGTAATGACTTCTTCTATCTGATAAGAAATTGAGCTAACATAGGCTGTGCAATACCAAGTTTCCCAATCTTTAACGGATAATAAGCTTGGATTTCGTGCCGCGCGACGCGATAATTCATTGTCTGGCGTGGTAATCGCGCTGACTTCAATTGAGCTGATTTTTGAAGTCAAGCCACTTAGCTTTTGTAAGCTAGCTAAATTTAAGAATAATTGATTGTCCGCTTCATCTCCGGAATCAATTATTCCTGAAATTTGATAGTTAGCAATTTGATGATTAATTGACAATTGAAGCTTGTCGCCAATTGAAATATTCATATTTTTGGCAATTTTACCGCCAATTACTATCTCAGTTTCCGAATTATCTTCCGGCCAATTACCTTTAATCTTCCACCAGCTCTTTAGAGGAATTAATCCCGTTGTAACGGCTTCTCCTGTTGGCAATTGAAGCTTCTTTTTAAACCATGTGCCATTAACAACAATCTTTTTTTCTTGATTATTGTCAGTAATAATCATCGCATTTTCCTTCAAATGCGGCGTGAAATCCATAATATTGTACGCCCAAAAAATAGTTTTTATTTTCGGAACCTCCTCTTCAGACAGATACGCCTTTGCGCCATTTAGCTCGGATATGCCATATAAATCACTTAAAAGCGAAGCATCTTTTGGCAAAACATTGATATTGGCACCATAGGTTTTCAGTTCCTGATTAATTTTATCACCAACATCTAGCAGCATCATTAACATTGCTTGGGCTAAGGAAGTCGCAAGCATAACTGTCAATATAATCAAGCCAAACTTCTTTTTTTGCCGCCAAATCGCCCCCAAAACCATTCTTAAGAACATTGACATCCTCCCTACTTATCTAAATCTTGCTTGTTCAGCAGCTAAATCTGAACTCGCAATTATCATCTGATTTTTTTCAACCGTATAAGCTAAGGGAACCGGATTGCAGCCACCCTTGAAGCCGATTGTTGAACGATTCATCACAACATCACATAATTTGCAGACGATGTCGTCATTTCTTTCATAATAACCAGTCGCACCGCAAATATCACAAGCGTCTAGACCAACGCCATAGCTTGTTTCATTCTTTAACACAACAATGAAGCGAACCTTGATATTCTCGGTAGTTGTATATTCAAAACGATGCAAATGTCCGTCATTGACTTGAGATAAGGGAATTAAAATCTTCTCGTCTTGAATCGTCATTGATTCAGCAGGTGTTAATGCCACTGCCTGACTTAAATGTTCTTCTCCTTTTGCCAGAGAAACAAATAAAAACACAACACTCAGTATAAAACAGCCAAAAAGTTGACTTAAGCGACGTTTTTTAAGTAATTTTTTACGTATAATTGCCGGATTAATCCCGTCAGTTTCTAAACGTCTAACGCGAATAAAAATGAAAAAGCTTAATAAAGATAGAAAAGCTAAAAGGATAATTTGGAAGAAATGGGCTTGATTATTCATCAAGACGATATAATCAAACAACCATGAATAAAACGGAATCAGCCGTCTAGCTAAAAGCGGTTGAATAATTGTCGGTAATTGCAAAGCAAATTGAGCTAGAAAAAAAATGCAAATAATCCATAATCCTTCCTTTTCACTTACAAGACAAGAAAGCTTCATAAAACAAAGATAGACAATACTTGCTAAGGCGATTGCGGCAAAAATACCGATTAGTTTTAACAAGGTATTCGTTGTTAGAAACGCCTCTCCCTTAACGTAGAGCTGATAGAAAACAAGGGAGATATCCGGCATGTATAAAAGGA
>JAISYB010000061.1 GCA_031270215.1 Streptococcaceae bacterium
CCTAAGTGCTAAGCAAATCAACACACTAGATGATAAATTTGAATTTGAAATCAGAAAATAAAACAACTCACGTCTATCACGAACAATATTTGAGGCTAGGACAAATATGTCTAAGCCTCTTTTCATCTCCTCAGCTTGATACGTTAAATCAAAGTAGCTTACACATCTCTACAATATTTCTACAAGATAGTTTTCAAAACGCTTAAAAGAATTTCTAAAATCAGACATGGAGTTGCCTGAAACTCGCCGAAGAAGTTTCAAAAGTAGACGTAAAATGCCCAAAAGTACACAGCAGATTTCGGGAACTCCTCGGCAACTTTTGAGAAATCTACGACTGCTTTGGAAACTACTCGGCACTTTTGGAATTTCCTCAGCGACTTTTGCGAACTTCTCGACACTTTGGAAATCCCGCAGCGACTCGGAAAAGTCCACGCATGCTTTTTGAAACTATATCAATACCAACGTGGACGCACTTAAAACGAGGTTGGACAAATCGCCCAACCCCGTTTTTCATCTTTATTTAGTAAGCCAAGTACCACGCATTAAATCATTCTTTAACATGTAAGGTTCGATCATAGACAAAGGTTTCGGCACGTCTAATCCAACATAAAAGGAAAACCTCAAGTCTTTCTCTCAAAGTAAGCTGGCGTTTTACTGTGCGATAAGCTAGTTGCGCTGAAATAAACCTCTGTTTTTGTTCATCACTTCTTAACACCCCTGCCATTTTTTTCAATGTCCCTTCGATTGAGTAGACGCTTCTTGCCGGCAAGATATTTTTACTTCGTGCGAGGTGTAAATTTTTAAACGCAGCTTGGTAAATATCCTCATAGTAGGCAAAGCTTTTAACGCTATGCGAAGCGGAGCTGTTTTGCTGCAACCAATAATAGAGCACGTCAGGTATGGATGCGACTTGGTTTGCCGCTAGATATAAATCCATCGCAACAAAGACATCTTGAGCAAAATGCCCATCTGGAAAGCGAAGCGTTTCAAATAAATGCCTGCGATAGAGCTTGCTCCAGTTCGCTTCATTAAGATAGCGATATTCCGCACGTTTTAATACACGAGTGATTTTTGAGAAAATCAGCTGGTAATCTCGTGCAGACTGGGTAAGTATTTTTGGCGTAGCTAAGAGTTTATCACTACTTGGTTTCACTGACATTACATCAACCAAATCACTGATACCGATATGCTGCCACTTGCAAGCAGCAATATCTGACTTCGTACTTAAGCAGGCAAGGAGCAAACGCTCGATATACTCTGGATGTAAAATATCATCATTATCACAAAAGGTAATAAATTCTCCGCTAGCTAAGCTTAAGCCAATGTTTTGCGCTGTTGCTATCCCTGAATTTTCAATATGTTGCACAACAAAACGAGTATCTTCCTTTGCGAAACGCTCTGCGATTGCAAGAGATCCGTCCGTTGAACCGTCATCAATCAAGAACCCTTCAAATCGGCAATGCGTTTGCTTCTGAATGCTTTTTAAACAGTAACTTAGAACTGCTTCACTATTATAAATTGGCACAATGATTGATACTAAAATCTCCTCTGACACGCCAAACAACCCTTCCGTATTATTTCAGAGGCGGCATTGGGCGCCAGTCTGAGTTTTTCCATTCTTTCTTACCATCTTTCATTCCACGCATCAAAGCCTTAAAGCCTGATTTAAAGCTTTTAGTGATAAACAGGCGAATGATTTCCTTAGCTAAAGTCAGCAATGTTCCTAACCGCCAAACAAGCGGATTGTAGTCGCCGTTAAGCTGAATATATTTTGCCATAAATCCACGATTTCTCATGATATAATAGCGCACCATATCACTCGTTGAGTTTAATTTTCTAATTTTCCCAAGCTCAAAATGATCTAACGATCGGGTTCTTTGCATTAAAACATCGCTGATAATTATCGGTTGGGTAATCTTGCTTGCCAAATAACCATAGATTGTATCATCCCAATAAATGAAGAAGCGTTTGTCTGGCGCACCGATCGTTTCGGGAATACTGCGGTGAAATAGTCCCCCCTCAAAGCAGGCGGTATTCATCTTACGCGAAGTTTCTCCTGCTTTAAAACCTGCCGGAGCAATCGGATTAGGAATACCGAGGTGATTTAGGAAATGATATTGCCAATAAAAATCACTACCGTCATAGTTTAACCGTTGGCATTGAATCACGCGGTGATTTTCTTTGACACCACGGCTCATCCAAGGTTCAAGCTTTTCGAGCGCATCAGGTAAAATCTTAACGTCATCATCCATAATCCAAATCCACTCAGCGCCACTTTGATATGCCAGCTCAACACCTTTTGAAAATCCACCGGCACCTCCAGTGTTCTCAGTCATTGCCACCCAAGTAACCTTAACTGGTGCCAAACGTTCACCGAGCACTTGACACATCTGCTCAACCTCAGGATCGCAATCATTATCAACGATAAAAATATCCTTAGGCTGTCTTGTTGAAGCAAGATAGCTATCAAACAAAACCTGCAAAAGTGCCTTGCGCTTATAGGTTACTACAACAATCGCAACCTGATTATCTATTGTTGTCATCTTGTTCCCTTCATTTCTACTTTTCTGACTTAATTACTTATAGTAAATCTAGAACGCTTGAAAAACGTCAAGCGAGATCTTTAGAGCTGCTCTTGAGTAAGCATTTGTGCTAAAGCAGCCTGCCATGTCGGAATTTTAAAGCCTGTCGCCTTTGCCTTGGCTAAGCTGAGCACCGAGTACTGTGGGCGCTTCGCCTTTTGCGGAAACTGCTCACTTGTCACCGGTACAACCTCAACATCAATATCTTTTAGAATTTCCTTGGCAAAATCATACCATGTTGCTGCATTATCATTAGATAGATGATAGTAGCCATATGCTTCAACTCGATCTACTAGATAAGTCATAAACTCAGCTAAGGTTCTCGTCCATGTCGGTCTACCGTATTGGTCATTAACCACCGTTAACACTGGATGTGTTT
>JAISYB010000062.1 GCA_031270215.1 Streptococcaceae bacterium
AACGTATACGGATATTTTGATTTATGACAAAGGACATGAAAACGATTTAGAGGTTGCTCAAAACACGTTGAATTCTATTGCAAAGAAACTAGAAGCTAGTGAGCAGGGACATAGTGAAATTGATGAAATCAATGATAAGGCAGGTGTCAGCCCTGTAAAAGTATCCAAGGAAACCTTTGAATTTATGGAATATTCTGTCAAATATGCCAAAGAAACTAAGGGATTGTTTAATCCAGCAATTGGCGCAATCAATAAGCTCTGGCGAATTGGTTTTCCAGATGCAGAAGTGCCTAAGGATGAGTTCATCAAGCAAGCCTTAGACAAGGTAGATTATAAAGACATTGAACTCAACAAGGAAAATCAAACGGTCTTTCTTAAGAAAAAGGGAATGCTTGTTATACCCGGAGCAATTGGTAAAGCATTTTTGGGAGTTCATATTTTAGATGATTTGAAAGCTAAGGGTGTAACGACTGCGGTTGTTAATCTTGGTGGACATGCTTATACAATGGGGAAAAATCCAAAGTATAAATCAGGTGCTTGGCGAGTTGCCATTGCTAATCCTGAATTAGGTGATAGTGCACAGACCGGCGAGCTTGGGATTCTCACAAGTAAGCATATCAGTTTTAACACGAGTAACTACTACGGTCGCTATCTAAAATATGGCGATCAAGTTTACTCACACCTCTTAGACTCCAAGACTGGCTATCCAATCGATAACGACTTATTAAGCGTAACAATCGTTGGAGATAATCCTGTCTGGGATGATGCATTGAGTAATTCAGTCTTTAGCATGGGATTAAAAGAAGGGATGAAATATATCAATAATCACAGCGAGGTTGATGCTGTTTTTGTAACAAAGGATAAGAAGGTTTATGTTTCTAAGCATATTCCAGGGGAGTTTGTGCTAACCAATACCACGTTTACCTTGGGAAAGGATATTAATTAGTTAGATAGAAAATAAACATATCCGCGTAGATAAAGAAAGGGAGATGACCATGGGAAAATTGAAAAAGCTTATCACCATATTGTTTTTATTCAGTGGTATCACAGGCTTTAGCTTGTCGGCAAATGCCGAAGACGATGTTGATATTAGCTTGAGCTTTAGTAAAACTTTTACGGTCGAAAGCAAGGTGTCAACGGAAGCTAGAGCAGCAGCAGAGCCTAAGTTAGTCGAACCCTCTATGCAATCTCAGCCAACAGCAACAGAGCCGTCATCTGCTCCGGCAGAGGAGGTAAGTGAGCCGGCTGCTTCACAAACACCAACTCCTGCACCACAGGAGCAAAGAATTCCACCGACAACCAATGCAATCACAATGCTTGGTGTTGTAATTCCATATCAAAATGGCGGTATGGCACAAGGTCAAGCAGTGATTGATGCTAATCCTAATGGTATGGCATCAACATGGGGTGGTGCTTCTCCGTTTTCAGGAACGGATGGAATGAATACGCATTTTATTGGACATCATTGGGGAGTTTTTGACCCAGTCATTAATCTATCAATGGGCGGCGTTGTGACTGTCTATGATAGTGTGGGAAATGCGTTTAATTACACGATCTACAAGATTAAAGTTGTTGATGTGGCAGGAAATGATGTCGATACAGGTAAATCACTCTATGGGGAAATTACTTCAACAGGGGGCGGCGAGCGGATTGTTCTGCAAACTTGTATTGATACGACGACAAGAAGAATTATATTTGCAGCGTAAAAAATAACTATTACGTTAAAAAGGGTCGATAAAAGAAGGTGAGACAGTAGCGTTTAACGATGTAGAAAATTAGGAAATTGCGGACATTTCATTCACCAATGTTCAAAAATTTTCGCTTTCTAGGCAAACGAAGTTGAGTCTGACCCAAAAGTCTTGAAAATAGAAAAATCGTATGAAATTCATTTGTGAAAACATTGATTTCATGCGTTTTTTCTATTTCATAATCAACGAATTTTAGACTTTTGGGTCACCTCTTGTTTTAGATAAATTCCCAAATATTTGCGAGGCGTGCCTAAATACTACGCCTTTACGCATGGGTGTTAAGATAGTCGAGTGAATAAATGTCAGATTATTTAAAGCTGAAACGGCTTGCTGAAAAAGCTTAAAGGCATTTTTTGCCTGTATCTTTTGTCAAAGCTTTGTAGCCGTTAAAGCTATACTTAAACTTGGCAATTTTTCGCTTTTTTGGACAAGTCATTTAGCTCCTTTTGCGTTATCGTCATCTTCGCAATCCACCGAGAACTTGAAATACCACTCGGTTTTAAAAGCTTCGACTGCCACCGCCAAAGCTTCCGCCGCCTGTTGTATGTGTGCCGCCACTGTCAGATTTTGGCTTAGGAATGACTCGAGTTGTCACATAGGAGTTGACTAATTTATCCTGATGTTCAGTAATCTTAAGCGTACTATTTTTTTGGTAATCATAGTTGTAATTACCGATTTTCAGTTGATATTTCATTTGAGTTAAAATGAAGAATACAACAGCTACAAGCAGAGCAATCAGTGCTGCGATACTTGCCTCTGTTAAAGTAATTGCTTTTTTGATAATCAACTGTCCGCTTGAAGTGATTTCGTATTTCTCACCTGAAATGCCAGCTTTTCGATATTTCGCAATGTCTGTGACAAATTGACTTGCAGCGCTGTCGTAGCTGGCGTCCTTTAAATCGCTTTGGATATTATCTAGGCTTTTATTTAGGCGAGAATTCGTCCAAAACTTAATCATTAAGCCGCTGGTCGTGATATGAATATTGCGTGTATTCATATTGATGACCATTGCAATTCCGTTTTTGTTTTCACCAACCTGACTACTTAGATAATAATCAGAAAAGCTCTGAATGTCATCGGTATATTCGTCCGTCGTTAAGATGAAAATTCCGGATTTTAATTGCTTGGCTTCTTCTTGCATTTTGGGCAGCAGTTTAGCTTTGAGTTCTTCGTTAAAAAGGTTTAGATTATCCTCGATTTTGACCTCGCTTGCTTTGACCTTGACTGAAATCAGGCAAAGTAAGAATGCGACTGCACAAATTATTTTTTTCATATCAGATACCCCACAAACAACCCGATAACTAGGATTATTAAGCAAATAACAACAGCGTGAAGCAATAATTTTGCATGGTTGGTTGGCAGTACACCCGAAATTTTCCCAGTCTGTCCATTGATTGCAAAATAATAAAGCTTATCATTGTGATGATAGGTTAAGACCCACAGCGGAAGCAGGAGATATTTGGGTGTGGTATCATCCTCCAATGTAAATTTGTCTTGATGTAAGCTGGTGTATTCCCTTGAGGCTTCTGATGTGATTAGTGATTTACTATATTGAGTAATTTCAGACTTGACTTCATCAGCCATTTCTTGATACTCAATATCTCGCTTTTCAGCCATAAATCCAGCAAGGTAGGGTGTTTTAAAATCAACCAAAGCTGAGAAATCAAAAGGCTCGACATTGCTAAACATTTTTTGATTTAAATTTTTAGTTAATGCTGATTTAAGTAAATCAGTGAAATGCAATAAACCAACACGTATGACGGCAAAAATCTTTGTTTCGGTGTATTCTAAATCACCAACACGCCAGATACGAAGTTTTTTTCCAGTTGCAGAAAGCTTGCCGACGGATTCAGATTCCATATACCAAAATGGGAAATAGACGCCGCTTAATTTCTCAACCTGTTCTTTACTGTAAAAGTTTTTATCGACATAATGCTGATGCTTAATCCATTGGGCAAAGAGCGCATTAGCACGTTCCTTGTCAAGCTGAAATGGAATGAGCTTCTGCGGTGCAAATTCGCCGGATAATCGTTCAACGAGGACAACCGGATTGTGGCAGTAGTAGCAAAATGTTGCCGCAGTCGTTGCGTCTGTATAGACCTGTGCGCCGCAGCTATTGCATTGATAAAGCTTGATCTGCTTTTTGGGGTCTCCTTCATTACTCTGCGTTTCACTAGCCGTTTGCGTCTGTGAGTTGGCAAAGGTTTGAATTTCCGCCTCGGTAAAAATACTCAAGCAGTAGGGGCAATGAAATTTTTGGTCATTTGGTTCAAAGGTTAAATAACCGCCACAATTAAGACAGCGATGTGTTTGGGCTTCACTCATTTACTCACTCCACTGGCTTTGCGACAAATGGCTGACCACATTCGGGACAAAACTTAGGAACACCATTTGACAAATCAACAATCGCTTCGCAGCTTGAGCAACGCATTTCAATTTTTACACCTGAAGTAGCCTGCGGCTTTGGCTTTTCGCTGCCACAGTTTGAACAAAAATTGCCGGTATTTTGCGTATTACATTTCGGACAAATCCAAGTATTTGCATTGGCTTGAGGCGTCGCATTATTTTGAAAAAGTCCAGCACCTGCATTCATACCAACGCCCATGCCGACAAATGCATTCGCAGAGCCACTCGGATTACTACCGGCATCTTTTAAGCCTTCGGCAATTGAGCCTTGAACAAAGCCTTGTCGGATTGCAGCGTCTCCTAGCATTGCCCCTTTATTGCGCATATTGATTAGATTTTGTGAATCGTCAGTGTAGGAGATACTTTCGACTGCAACGGCAACAACCTCAATTCCGCGCAAGCTCTTCCAGCTTTCATCTAAGGCATTTGACATAAATTGAGAAAGCTCTAGTGATTTTGAAGGCAGGTAGGAAATTCTGACACCCTGCGTTGATAGCTGATTAATTGAAGTCGTCAGTCCCATAATGAATTCTGCTAAAAATTGCTCATTAATATCACTGATTGTTACACGTCTTAGATTGCGTGGTGCGGTATTCGCATAAAAGAGAATTGGGTCGCTGATTTTGACTGAGTAATTTCCAAATGCACGCAGGAATAGCTCGGCATTATAGAAATTGTCAAAATATTGCAATGGACTTGGTGTGCCAAATTTAATCCCCTTAATCTCGGCTAAGTTAACAAAAAAGACTTGTTGCTTTTGCGGCGTGACACCGCCAAATTTGAAACGATTAAATGCTTCGTCAATTGACTCCTTCAATGAACCCGAAAATAAACTTGGTGCAGTGTCATTGCTTACGGTATAATAGCCCTCCTCAGCGGAGAAATCAATAATCTTTCCGCCGTCAACTAAAAGCATCATTGTATTGACCGGTACATGAATAATTGAGCCGTCTGTGATAAAATCAGCAGTTCCTTTTTTATTGCTGCCACGCTTATCATCTCGTCTAACTGCGACACCACTAGTTAATAAAGTATCTTGACTTAAATCATCAGGCTCAATGACTTCTAGCCAGCTATCTGCTAATGAGCCGGAAATCATACTTGTTGCTGCTTTGATAATACCCATAATTTTCCTCCAAATTGTATTTATCTACGTTTTTTATCTACCCTTTTATTTTACCTTATCAACGAAAATATAAGTAGTGGAATTTTTATAAAGATATAAAGATAATTCGCCCGATATGCCGGCTTTTAAGTCACCAGCAGTAACCTTTATATTCAAGCATATTCATCACCCATCTATAAGTTCTGCCTAATTAAATTAATTAGGCAGAACTTATAGATGGGTGATGAATGCCGTTGGGTATGTGGGTTACCTTTGGTAACTCGAAGACCGACAAGTAAAGCATATTGCCTTTTCATTTTGTTCCATGATACAATTTATGTTCAAAGCACAACCGAAAACAGAACTGACCAAATTTATCAATGCTTATAAAAGCGCTAGTTCACGATTGATAAAGCGTGATTATCCAAGAGTAAAACAATATCTTTGGAAAGAAATGTTTTGGTCTAAAAGTTTCTGCCTGTTGACAACTGGTGGCGCACCCATTGATGTCATCAAAAAGTATATTCAGAATCAAGGTAATAATCACAAATAGAGAGTAGGTG
>JAISYB010000125.1 GCA_031270215.1 Streptococcaceae bacterium
TATCAAAGAAAGATTTGATGGGAAATCAAAGTACGGAACAGTTTGACAATATCCAGCGTTTTTATATGGAAACTTCGCAAAATATGGCAAAGCTAAACGCCTTAAAGCAGGCTGATAAGCCATATCAATTTGAATATTTAGGTGTTTATGTGATGGATGTTACGACTAAGTCAACCTTTAAAGATAAACTCTCAATTGCTGATACGGTTACTAAGATTGATAATAAACGCTTTGATAGTACTAAGGCACTGATTAAATATCTCCAGACCAAGCAGCTAGGTAGTCGTGTTGAGGTTGGCTATGAGCATAGCGGCAAGAGTAGGCAGACAAGCGGAAAGATGATTAAGCTAGCAAATGGCAAGTACGGGATTGGCATTACCTTAATTGACCATACAGAGATTAAAAGTAATCCTGAAATCAAAATTGATGCGGGGAATATCGGCGGACCTTCTGCCGGCTTGATGTTTACGCTGGAAACTTATCAGTTATTGAGCGGCAAAAACCTGCGTGGCAATTTAAAAATCGCTGGCACTGGAACGATGGCAGATGATGGCGAAGTTGGACGAATCGGTGGGATTGATAAAAAAATTGCGACTGCTGTAAAGAATAAGGTAGATGTCTTTTTTGCGCCAGACGATACAATTACCTCTGAGATGAAACAGGCTGACCCAAAGATCGTTAGTAACTACCAAGAAGCGCTTAGGGCAAAGAAAAAGTTAAAAACAAAGCTTAAAATCATTCCGGTTAAGACATTGCAGGATGCAGTGGATTATCTAGAGCAGCAAATCAAGTAGTCTATTCCAAACTATTGTAAGAAATTTCTGAAAATACTGCCGGAATTGATTTACACGTTAGGCTTTGTTAACGTATAATAAATGACAATGAGACTTAATTAATCAAGTCGTTTCAGCTATAATCGTTACTTATGAAAGGAAGAATAAAGATGAATGCAGAAGAAATTATTCGCTTTATTGGTAATGCTAAGAAGCAAACGCCGGTTAAAGTGCATTTAAAGGGTAGATTAGGAAATATTTCATTTCCTAAGGAGGTTAAGAGTTTTACCAATGATGATACAGGAGTTCTCTTCGGTGATTGGGAGATTATCGAGCCGGTGCTTAAGGCACATCAAGCTGATATTGTTGATTTTGTGATTGAAAATGATAGTCGTAACTCTGCGGTGCCCTTGGTTGATAAGAAGCGATTTAATGCGCGGATTGAGCCGGGAGCAATTATTCGCGATCAAGTCGAAATTGGAAGCCATGCGGTTATCATGATGGGAGCAATTATTAATATTGGTGCAGTGATTGGTGAAGCAACGATGATTGATATGGGTGCCATCTTAGGCGGTCGTGCAACGGTTGGAAAAAATTGTCATATTGGCGCAGGTGCTGTCTTAGCTGGGGTGATTGAGCCGCCTTCTGCTGATCCTGTGGTTGTTGAGGATGATGTCTTAATTGGTGCTAATGCCGTTGTCGTTGAAGGGGTCAGGATTGCTCAAGGTGCAGTCGTTGCGGCCGGTGCGATTGTCCTAGAAGATGTACCACCTTATACTGTGGTTGCAGGTAGCCCAGCACGTGTGATTAAAAACGTTGATGCGAAAACGAAAAGTAAAACAGAATTAATGGATGAGTTGCGTAAACTCTAAGTCACAGGAGCTTGAGACGTGAGTCGAGAGCTTTTTTCATTAAATGAAAGAAAAGGATATGAGATGGATTTTATTCAAATAAGACGTAAGCTACATCAAATGCCAGAGGTTGGCTTGGAGGAATTTCAAACACATACTTACCTGATGGAACAGATTACGGCAATTACTCAAAATAAACCGTTTGTTGAGATACGTCAGTGGCAGACGGGGATACTAGTTTTTATCAATGGTACACAGCCAGACAAAACAATCGGCTGGCGAACAGATATTGATGGATTACCTATTTTAGAAGCAACTGAGCTTTCGTTTAAATCACAACGAGAGGGTTTTATGCACGCTTGTGGGCATGATTTTCACATGACGATTGCTTTAGGATTATTAGAAAGTTTGTCTGAGATACAGCCGAGAAACAATCTGTTGATTTTGTTCCAACCTGCTGAGGAAAATGAAGCAGGTGGCATGTTGATGTATGAGGCGGGTGCATTTGTTGATTGGCTGCCAGATGAATTTTACAGCTTGCACGTCAATCCGGACTTGCCAGTTGGGACGATTGGCACACGTGTTGGGACATTATTTGCTGGCACATGTGAAGTTTTAGTTAAGTTTACCGGAAAAGGCGGTCATGCGGCATTTCCCCATCGCGCCAATGACATGATTGTTGCGGCAAGTCATTTTGTGACGAGTGTTCAAAGCATTGTATCAAGAAACGTTAATCCAATTGAGGGAGCGGTAGTGACCTTTGGCAGCTTTCATGCTGGTACGACTAATAACGTGATAGCAGAGGCGGCGACGCTCCATGGAACAATTCGTACGTTGACTCAGCAGATGAATGAGCTGACACAAAAGCGGATTAAGGAGATTGCAGCAGGGATAGGACAGATGTTTGATTGCCAAGTTGAGATTGATTTAAAACAAAAAGGCTATTTACCGGTTGAAAATAATCCACAGCTGACAAGACAATTAATCGACTTTTTTAAAGTAATTCCTGAGGTTAACTTAGAAATTACCGAGCCGGCAATGACTGGCGAGGATTTTGGTTATTTATTATCTAAGGTCAATGGCGTAATGTTTTGGCTGGGTGTTGACACGCCTTTTGCGCTACATCATCCTCAATTTAATCCGGATGAAAGGGCGATTTCCTTTGCTGTTAAGCAGGTTTCCAGCTTTTTGAAGGCTCAGATACGATGATTTATACTGATTTGATAATTGAGCCGTGCAGTCAAAGAGTTGCTGTTTTTCAAAAATCAGCAATAAAATTTTGATATAATAAAAATAAATTACCGAAATCGAAAGGATATAGTATGACAAAGACAATTAAGATTGGTTTATTAGGATTAGGGACGGTTGGCGGCGGTGTGCCGAAGATACTTGAGGCACAAGCTGAAAAAATTAAACAAAGTACAGGTGTTGAGATTGTTGTAGCTAAAGGCTTAGTTCGTGATGAAGCTGAAAAAGCACTTCGCAAAACACAGTTTGAGATTGAACTAACGACAAATTATGATGATATTGTAGAAGATGAAGAAATTGATATTATCATTGAATTAATAGGTAAGCTTGAACCGGCAAGGACATTTATATCCCGAGCACTGAAGGCTGGCAAGCACGTTGTGACAGCTAATAAAGATTTGCTCGCACAACATGGTTTAGAATTAATTGAGCTTGCTGGCAAAAATAAGGTTGATTTGTATTATGAAGCCAGTGTCGCTGGCGGTATTCCAATCTTAAGAACTCTTGCCAACTCGCTTGCTGATGACGGTATAACGAAGGTTCAGGGTATTGTTAATGGAACGACTAACTATATGCTGACTAAGATGGTAGAAGAAGGTCAAAGCTATGAAGAAGCATTGGCAAAGGCGCAAGAGCTTGGCTTTGCTGAAAGTGATCCGACAAATGATGTTGACGGTATTGATGCAGCCTATAAAATGGTTATCCTAACGCAATTTGCTTACGGAATGAATATCCAGCTTGAAGATGTGGCACGTCGTGGTATTCGTCATGTATCAATAGATGATGTCAAAATGGGTCAAAAGCTCGGCTATGTCATCAAGCTAGTTGGCGAAACGAGCTTGCTTTCAGACGGCGTTGCAGCAGAGGTTGCACCGATGCTTGTGCCAGTGCAGCATCCTTTAGCAGCAATTAAGAACGAAATGAATGCTGTTTTTGTTGAATCAATGGGAATTGGCGAGTCAATGTATTATGGACCAGGTGCCGGTAGCCTACCGACTGCAACCAGTATCGTTGCTGATGTCGTACAGATAGCCAAGAATATTCAAAGCGATACCACAGGTGTGCCATTTAATCCATATCACCTTGCAACAAAGCTTGCTAAGGATACACAGATTAAAGGAAAATATTACTTTGCAATCAAAACACCAGATAGAAAAGGGCAAATTTTAAAGCTTGCTGAGATTTTTACAAAGTATGATGCGAGCTTTGAGCAGGTCTTACAGCAGAAGGCGAATGGCGAACATGCACGCGTTGTTGCAATTTCGCACACAATTACTAATGCACAATTTAAAGCGATTAAAGCCGAAATTGAGCAGGTCGAAGGCTTTAAGTTGATTAATACCCTACGTGTATTAGGTAAATAAGGAGAGATTTATGCGAATACAAGTGCCTGCAACCAGTGCTAATATCGGTCCCGGGTTTGATTCCTGCGGGATTGCAGTCAATCAATATCTTGTGATTGGCGTTCATGAACCAACTGAAAAATGGGAGATTCATCATGACTTAGGAGCAGATGTGCCGAGGGATAAGACGAATTTATTGATTGAAACAGCCTGCAAAATTGCGCCAGACATTCAACCACATGCAATTCACATGGTTTCACAAATTCCGCTTGCACGAGGCTTAGGCTCTAGCAGCAGCGTGATTGTTGCAGGGATTGAGCTTGCCAATCAACTGGGGAATTTGAATTTAAGTGTTGAAGAAAAGCTTGAGTTGGCAACGGAAATTGAAGGACATCCGGATAATGTTGCACCGGCATTGCTGGGGAATTTGACGATTTCAAGCTTTATTGATGGACAGGTTCAAACGGTTACTCACGCCTTTCCAAAATGTGCGATTGTTGGATTTATTCCTAATTACGAGCTGAAAACAAGTGACTCACGAGAGGTTTTGCCAGCAAGCTTTGATTATAAAACAGCTGTTTTGGCAAGTTCGATTGCTAATGTCATGATTTCGGCTTTGATAAAAGGTGATTTGAAGCTCGCAGGAAAGATGATTGAAAAAGATCAATTTCATGAGCCGTACCGGCAAGGTCTAGTGCCAGAGTTTTTGGAAATTCGTGCGTTGGCAAAAGAATATCAAAGCTATGCGACATATCTAAGTGGCGCTGGACCAACGATTTTAGCCTTGCTGCCGGAAGAATATGCGATTGATTTTGCTGAGGAATTAACAGATTTAGAGTTGAATGGTACCGTCAAGCTGTTTGAGATTGATACCAAAGGTCTGACAGTATTAAAATAAGCTGGCTCGTATTTGTCTAATGAGGGATTAAAAAAATCGCCTTTGTGCTGAGCATATTGAAATTTTACAAATTAAGAAGAAAACTGCCTGCGTAGGTTACAACGTCAGGTATCTCAACATATGAGATGAATAAAAATAAAGGAGGAGAGTTCGCCAAAACACGTAATATCGAAAAACTCGAACGAAAGCTAGATTTAGTCTACCGTAAATGAGCTAACTACATTCAAAGCTGTCAACTGTGATAGCTGGCAGCGAAGAATGAGACGTTGTATCAGTGGCGTATGAAAGTACAGGTAAAATCAGACACGTTTAAACTAGATTAAACAGAAATCTAATCACAAAACTGATTTCATTCGATTTGAATAGACTTTTGGCAACAATTAGTGTGGAAGAAATAATACTTATCCTTCGATTGATTGCTCAATTTATTACATTACTATTGATTAATGATTTAGTGTTACAGCTAAAATTAAAACTGCCATCACTCAAATGGTTGATTGGGCTGATAATCGTGCTGATTATCCCATTGCTTTTTTTGCCATTTGCGACAGTTTTTTCTTGCATGGATTATTTTATCGTCATTTTGTTTATTGTTTGTCAAATCAAACGGAAAATTTTCCTTTCCTTAATTATTGATTTATTTAGAATTTGTGCAATTGGCGCAGTTTCGATTGTTTTATTTAGCACAGTTCGTCATTTTAATTCCGGCAATCTGACGTTCATTATCCAATTATCAGAAGCAATTGTCTTGGGCATTTTAGGCTTACTTACATTATTATTTAGAAAAAGAATCCAAAAATTCTTTTTGAAATTCGAACTTTCAAAAATACATTGGAAATATTTAGCATTATTTTATTTAATCGAATGGGTTTTTACGATTCAAACCTTATTACTTGTGGCAATGATTGATTATAAAAAATGGTTGGCAGTGGTGTGTGGCGGCATAATTTTTATCGTCATGGGGGGATTTTTACTTTTATTTGCTCAAAAAGAGGTTCATTACCGAGCCGTAATCACTCAACAAGGAGAAAAGCAGCAGTTAGAATTATTCATTATGCAGCAGGAAAATTATTATCAAAATTTATTGGATAAGCATATGGAGCAAAGAAAACTCCGACATGACCTTCGTTTTTATATGACAACAATTCAACAGGATTTAATCAATAAAAAGTACGATAAGGCTGTCATGTCTATCAATACAATGTTACAGGTTGACAGCAGCAAGGATTTTTATTTTAGCGGACATCCGTTAGTAGATGTTTTAATTTATAACGCTTTAAGTATCTATCCTGAACATTTTATTCGACTAAAATATCAGGGTGAAACCATTAGCATACCAGATTCATTTGGCAAACTTGATTTTTCTTTATTGATTGGTAATTTAGTAACCAACGCAATAGAGGCAAATTTGAAATGCCCGGCTGCCAAGCGCTACTTAAAGATGAAAGTAGCAAGGAAATCGGAGGCTTTGTTGATTGTTTTGAGCAATCCGACAGCTGAAAAGTTAGACATGGCACATGATGTTTTAAAAACAACAAAATCTAAAAAAGGTCATGGATTAGGAACACAAATTATTTTCGACATGATTAAAAAGAATAATGCGGATATTAGTTATTCTGTCACTGACCATCAATTTCAGGCAAAAATGACGATACCGTTGTAATTCTTAATGACCACTTACGTATGATTTTTGACCAGTTAGTGCAGCTGGTCTTTTTCGACTAAATGTTTTATGTTATTTTGTTCTTGGAAAGGAGAGGATAACTATGGCGACCAGAGGTTTGGTAGAGCATTTATTGTCGTGGATTTTTCGGAAATAAGATTTAAGATAATCATTTTAAAGCTTCGAATTTGAGGACACCTCATTTCTCAGAAAGGAGGAGAATGGATTTTAGAATAACTTTAACTTAATTGATAAAATAACGTATTGAAAATAATCTAAAATATCTCAAAAAATTCATATAGGTTGAATCATTAGGAAATTTCAAGCTTTTCAAATAACGCTTAAATCCTTGATTTATCAGGCTTTTAGCAGATTAGCTTTTTAAAAAATAGGGGCTGAAATAAAAGCTGAGGGATTAAAACGTTGATATGACAAGGTTTACCAGCCTTGAAATAATTTTTCAATATTCGTACAATAATATGAACTTTGCTATTGTAAAGTAAATTTTAAAGTGTAAACTATAATAAAGTTAGAAATTTTCACCGATTTCTAGCAAAGCTTAGAAGCTTACCTAATGTATGAGAAGGTTTCAGCCTAACAAAAGTTAGGAATTTCATTTTTCTGGGTCATGAATGTGAGTTTCTATGGTGTAACAAAGTATTAAAATCGACAGTTTACTGAGTAATACCCAAATTAAATTCAATTTACGGAGGACTTATTATGGAAAACAAAACAAAGCAACAAATTATTTTAGCTGTACTGATTGTCTTGAGTATCGTTGGTGGTTTTCTCACTTTTGAAATACTTAAAGATCTGATTTCACAGTTTGCGACGGTTGACCCTAAGAATCCGGTTTTTAAATCCTCACCATTTGCCTTAATCTCTCAAATTATTTCTTGGGGCTCAACGCTTCTTTTCATCGTTTATATCTTTGTCTTTAAGAGAAAAAAACAAACTTATTTTGGATTTTACTTGGTTACATTGGCTACATTATTTTTTCAATCAAGGGATTGGTTACTCTTTCTAAAGCTGAGTAGATTGGAGGATTGTTGTGCAACGTTTCAAACAGAAGAAATTACTCATCATTATTTTAAGTATTATTATTAGCTCAGTCTTGATTATCAGTTTTCTGATGAGCTTGATGCCAAAGGAGAAAGTCAGTGAAAGTTATCGACTTTATACCGTCAAGACGGTTGCTCCGCTGGTTTTTAAAGGAGTTTCAACTTCAAAAGAAGTCAATGACTACTATTTAGATAATACACTAGGTACTTTACAAGCTGTTAATGTCAAAAATGGTCAAGAGGTTCATGCCGGAGATGTTTTATTAAGCTACCGCAATGATACGATAAACCAACAAGCGACAACGGATCGTTTCGCACTCAAGCAGGCTGAAGAAACGCTTCAAAATGCTCAGGCTGATTTAGGGATTGCGCAGGGGAAAAAGGACAAGCTAAGCGAAAAGTTCTCCACAGTGCAAAGTCAGTTTAACAGTGCGACTGATGATGACCAAAAAGCAGCGTTAAGTACACAGATCGAAAGCTTGGAGGAGCAATTAAGTGCTGCTGATGATGGCGTGACACAAGCTAACCGTTCGATTCAATCTGCCGGTAATCAGGTGGAGGCAGCTAAAAGCACGCTTAGTCAAACTGAAAGTCAAACGACCAAGCAGGTTTTAGCTGAACAGGACGGCTTAGCAATTGTTGATGAAACGAGCACAACGAAAGCAGATGATCCGCTGGTCAGAATCGTCAATCAATCTGTTTACATTGAAGGTATCGTTTCAGAGTTTGACTATGCCAAGCTACAAACAGGGCAAAGCGTCACAATTCAAACGTTGAATCTAGATGAGCAGACCACAGGAGAGATTACAGATATCTCAGCGTTACCACTTGCTGCTGCAACGACAGATACAACACAGTCAACCGCTAATTATCAATTTACTGTTCAACCGAATGAAGCAGTTCAATACGGTTATCATGTCCAAATTACTTTACCTCAAAAAACGATTGTATTGCCTAAGCAGACTGTCTTGCACGAGGGAAGCGAGTACTTTGTTTTTATTTATCAGGACGGGGTAGTTACTCAACAAGCGGTTAAAGTGACAGCAACTGCGCAGGGCTATCAGCTTATCTCAGGTCTAAAGCCTAAGCAGAGGATTATCGAAAATCCGACGACCAAGCTAAAAGACAATCAGAAAGTTGAGATTACCAAATGATTGAGCTAGTGGATATTTACAAAAGCTACCAGATTGATAGTACATCTTTTCCCGTTTTAAAAAAGATTAATTTGATGATTAATCCAGGGGAGTTTGTCGGTATCATGGGTAAAAGTGGCTCAGGCAAATCCACCTTGATTAATTTGATTGGATTGATTGATAAAAAGTTTGAAGGGCTCTATCGTTTTAATGGCGAAAGTATTGCTAGCTATTCGGATAATCAGCTCAGTCAGATCAGAAATGAGCAGGTCGGCTTTGTCTTTCAAAACTTTAGCTTGATTGAAAGTAAGACGGTGCGTGAAAATGTCGAGCTGCCCCTTTTGTATCAGGGAATCAGCCATCGCAATACCAAAGAGCGAGTTGAAGCAGCACTTGAGAAGGT
>JAISYB010000190.1 GCA_031270215.1 Streptococcaceae bacterium
TTCTTGTGCTTCACCGATTTTATTCAATTTTCTATTTTTACTTAAAAATAAGATTTCAAACCACAAAAGTTTGTGAAATTTTGATTGTCTTAAGTTACCCACTAAAAAAAATTACTTACATAAAAAAATAACTAGACTCCAATTTTTCCACTGACTTGGAGTCAAATTATTAGGTGGAAAGCGCTAAGTTTTTACCAGAATAACCATTTTCAGCTAAAACCGGATAAATATTGTTGAAATTTCCGAACATGTATCAGCAGAGGAAAATAATACCTGCAATTTTCTACGTCATTAAACACCGCCCGCCGCCGTCTTTAAGATTTAGTAGCTAGTTACGCCGCTTTCCTAACCTACAAAGATAGCAATTCAACCTGTGCAATGTTATTTTTTGTCTATAACCGATTGTTAAGCGAGTAGTTGGAGATTGTCTGGAAACAAATCAACTTTTATCGCTTATTTTATCCACTATTTTTTCGTTCAAAACATACCTGCGATTTTTGTTAGCACCCATTACTTTAAAGATTCCTAACTCTGTCATTTTCACAAGATACCTACGTACTGTTCCGCTTGCTCTTCCAGTAATTTCTGAAGCCTTTCCATTTTTAATTTCTCCTACTTCTGCTAAAAATGGATAAATTTGAATAAAGAACTGTTGCTCTTTATCGCTCATTTTATCCAACACTTTATCGTTCAAAATTTTAGAAATATCTGCTTGCCCTTTAATATTGTCAAACTCTAAGATGGTTTCTAAAATCACTTCCAACATAAATTCAATAAACTGAGTCGAGTCATTTTCCTTATCACCAACCATTAACATATCGTAATATTTTGCTTGATGTTCATAGACAATCGTTTCAATAGGAATCCACTCAAAGACTCGTTGCCATTTTGATAAAATCAAGTTTTGCCATAAACGGCCCATTCGACCATTACCATCAGGAAAAGGATGAGTCATTTCAATTTCAAAATGAACGACACAGCTTTTTATCAAATCTGGAATATCATCTTGCTTAGCCCAATCAAAAAGTTCTTTCATGAGATGATAAACAAACTGTGGTCTGGCACCAAGATGAACCAGTGTGCCATCGCTATCATAAACACCTACATCTTTACCACGAAATTGACCACTTTCCTTAACCAACTCTTTTGTCATCAATCCATGTGCTTTAAGAAAATCATCAATTGAATATGGATTCATTTTAAAAACTAATTCATAGGCTTCATAAGCATTTTGGACTTCACGAATCTCCTTTGGCGCTCCAAACACGCGTTTCCCGTTGATAATATCTGTTACTTGTTCAACAGACAGAGAGTTCTTCTCAATCGCTAAAGAAGACTGAATAGAGCGAATTCTATTTTCTTTACGTAAATGAAGATTACGTTCTTGCTCTAATTCTAGGCGAGTAACCTTTTGAGTAATCTCGACAATTAAATTTAACATTTTATTCGTAATTGAAAATGGTGGTTTCATCAAGTATCCTCCTTTTCTCTTACCTATTATAGCAAATTTCGTTCAAAATATCGTCTATTTTATCAACCAAATGAACGATAAATAAGCGTTGTTCTTTCACGCCAATTCGACCTACTCAATGCTAATCCCTAAAATCACCAGTTTCGACAAAAATAGAGCGTTTCAGCCACCTATTTCCAGATGAATAAAACTCTCTAAATCCTTATATATCAACGTTATTTCCTTTGTCCAGCACGAGCAATGAGAAATTTCAAGCAGTCAAAATCTCTTTTGACGATTAGTCACAGTTTTACGCATTTCGCAAACAACTTCTGAGGAGCGGGATAGTCCCAAAAATATCTACCTAAAATTGCCTAAATCTGGCATATCTTTGTGCCTTTAGCTCTTCAGCTGAAAGCTTTTCTAGCTCGTCAAGCTTTTCAATTAAACTTTTCTTTAAAATATTCAAGCTCTTTTTAACTGGTAGCTTTTCGCCATTAAAGGTTTCAGGAATGACTTTGTCGATAACCTGCATGGCTAATAATTCGCCTGCTGTAATCTTCATCAGACGTGCTGCTTCCTTTGCTCGACTGCCGTCCTTCCATAAAATCGAAGCAAAGCCCTCTGGTGAAAGAATGGCATACATTGCATGCTCAAACATCCAGACCTCGTTACCCACACCGAGCGCTAGAGCACCTCCTGAACCACCTTCTCCGATAATCACTGAAATGATTGGCACCGATAAATCAGACATTTCCATCAGATTTTTAGCAATCGCCTCACCTTGACCGCGTTCTTCTGCACCAATGCCAGAATATGCGCCCGCAGTATTGATAAAAGTAATAATTGGTCTGTGAAATTTTTCCGCCTGCTTCATTAAACGCAATGCTTTTCGATAGCCTTCTGGGTGAGGCTGCCCGAAGTTGCGTGCTAAATTATCCTGTAAATTAACACCTTTTTGAATACCGATAACGCTCACTGGTAGTTCATTTAGTTTCGCAATTCCACCAACAATCGCTAAATCATCTGCAAAATTTCGATCGCCATGCAGCTCTAAAAAATCAGTAAAGATTGTTTGGATAATATCTAATGTCGAAAATCGATCCTGACTTCGTGCAATTTTGATGATTTCATCTGCTTGATACGTCATTTGTCCTCCCCTGAATTATTTTTATTGATGAATAGATAAAATTTGGCTAATCACAGTCTTTAAATCTTCACGTTTAACAATCGCATCAATAAAACCATGTGCTAATAAAAATTCCGCCTTTTGAAAATCTTCAGGTAATTGTGTTTTCATTGTTTGTTCAATGACACGTCTGCCAGCAAAGCCGACTAATGCTTGTGGCTCGGCTAGGATAATGTCGCCTTCCATTGCAAAGCTAGCTGTTACACCGCCTGTTGTCGGGTCAGTTAAAATGGTTAGATACAGCAGTCCTGCATTGGCATGTTGCTTAACAGCAGCAGAAATCTTCGCCATTTGCATTAATGACATAATCCCTTCCTGCATTCTTGCGCCACCTGAGGCGGTAAATAAAACAACCGGTAATTTTTCTTCTAGTGCATACTCAAACAATCGGGTAATTTTCTCACCAACGACTGTCCCCATTGATGCCATGATAAAGTTTGAATCCATAATGCCAAGTGCAACATCAAAGCCGGAAATATTAGCTTTCCCTGTTCAAACGGCTTCATCAAGTCCAGTTTTTTGCTTGGCAAGCTTAAGCTTTTCTTGATAATTTGGAAAAGCGAGCGGATCTTTCGTTTCAAGACCGGTAAACATCTCCTCAAAACAATCCGTAATCAAATCCAAGCGCTCTTTAGCGGTAATCCGAAAATTATAACCACAGCTCGGACAAATCTGGTGACTTCCCAAATCCTTGGTATAAATCATTGCCTTGCAGCTCGGACATTTACTCCAGCTCTCATCCGGCACTTCTGGTGGATTGCTCTCAGCACGGTTGATTACTTTATTGGGATTAATCCGAATGTATTTTTTCTTTTTGTTAAATAATGCCATTACTGATTAATCCTCCTGTTGCGTCCAGCTTGGTAAAAACTGCTCTGCGAGATAAGCTGTATCGTAATCTCCTGCTAAGACGAATGGATCGGCAATTAAATCCAATTGAAAATCAACATTCGTTACAACACCCTCTACTTCAAACTCATTTAATGCACGCTGCATTTTCATCAATGCTTCAAAACGATTTTCTCCATGAACAATCACCTTAGCAATCATTGAATCATAATATGGTGGAATCGTATAGCCTTGATACATTGCCGAGTCAACTCTTAGGCCGACACCACCACTTGGTAGAAATAGTGACTCAATCTGACCGGGGCTTGGTGCAAAATTAAAGGCTGGATTTTCAGCGTTAATTCGGCATTCAATCGCATGTCCTTTAATTTCAATATCCTCTTGGCTTAAGCCTAATGCTTCGCCTGCCGCAATTCTTAGCTGTGATTTGACAATATCAACGTTCGTTACAAATTCAGTGACGGGGTGTTCGACTTGAATACGTGTATTCATTTCCATGAAATAAAATTGCCCAGTCGCCTCATCTAGTAGAAATTCGATTGTGCCGGCATTTTGATAGCCAACGTGCTTAGCTGCCCGAACTGCTGCTTGACCGATTTTTTGACGAAGCGTTTTACCAATTGCAATACTTGGTGCTTCCTCTAAAACCTTTTGATTATTCCTTTGAAGTGAACAGTCACGCTCTCCAAGATGAATGACGTTCCCCTGTAAATCTCCTAGTATCTGAACTTCGATATGGCGTGCTGGATAGATGACCTTCTCCAAATACATTGCCCCATTACCAAATGCCGCCTTAGCTTCCTCGCTAGCATTTTCAAATAATGAAGGTAGCGCTTCTGGCGTATCCACCTTGCGAATACCTTTACCACCGCCGCCAGCTGATGCTTTTAACATGACCGGATAACCAATTGACTCAGCGATTACTAATGCTTCATCTGCGGTGTAAATTTCACCATCACTACCTGGGATTACTGGCACACCAGCAGCAATCATCTCACGACGTGCATTAATCTTATCCCCCATCATATCCATTACTTCGGCACTCGGACCGATGAAGGCAATATTCATCTCCTCACACATTCT
>JAISYB010000200.1 GCA_031270215.1 Streptococcaceae bacterium
CTAACGCCCTACAAGAAACAAAGTAACATTCATACAAAAACGTCGTGCCTAGACATGACGTTTTTGTAACTGATACGTATAAGGAGTATGATAATGAAACAGCGTACCGAGCAAAAGGAAGACTATCTCAAGGAAATATTTAAAAACGATGGCGTTCGCAATTTCGTGACCAATAAAGTCTTATCCACAAATCTAAACGTTTCTGCTGCCTCGGTTTCTGAGATGATTAACAAGCTTAAAAAGGATGGCTACGTCGAATATGTTTCATATAAGGGTGTCAGGCTAAACGAAGCCGGCATCAAGGTCACCTCCAAAATTATCCGCAATCATCGAATATTTGAAACCTTTCTTTATGACAAACTCGGCTACTCCTTATCCGAAGTTCACGGATTATCTGAACAAATCGAACATATCAAAGACGACGAATTTTTCACGCGCCTTTACAGTTTCCTTGGTAGGCCCAAACGTTGTCCACATGGAGGCATTATCTCAACTGACATCTTAAAATCAGAGGATTATATCATTCCGATTAGTCAATACCCAGTGGCAACCGAGCTCGCTATTAAACGATTTGAGGATAATTACGAACTTCTGTCTTACGTAGAAAAAGTCGGCTTAAAGATTAACGATACGGTCACCATTACCGACAAATCAGAGCAGCCCCAGCAGCTGTCAATCAATTTTTCAAACAAAATTTATGATTTACCAAGCAATTTTTCTGCCGGTATCTATGGTATTCCTACTGGTAATTAGCTTATTAAAAAAGGTGGGACAAAAAGCGTTTAACGACGTAGAAAATTAGGAAATTGATGGCAAATATTCACCAATGTTCGGAAATTTATCTATTTTCCTAGTCGTTGCTGCATTGTCTCTCGTGAATAACGAACATAAATAGAGGGCAAAGACTTTTGGGTCAGCCTCTTTTTTTGCAGGCTTGTTTTTAGGTGTGCCTAAAAAATGTTTGCATTTGGAAAAATATCGTGTATAATCATGATATAAAAAGATTACAGGCAGGTAAGGAAATGCTCATAATTAATAATCTAACCGTAGCGTATCAGACTGATAGGATTTTCAATAACCTATCTATCAACTTTGATTCCGGCAAAATCACTGGGATTATCGGTCCTAATGGTGCAGGTAAGTCAACACTTATCAAGGCAGCACTCGGCTTAATCAAAGTACAGACTGGAGAAGTCTTGATTGATAATGTAGCGATTAATCATAAACGAACGATGATTGCCTATGTTGAACAACGTACAGCAATTGATTTAAACTTCCCAATCAATGTTTTGGACGTTGTCCTAACCGGAACCTATCCTAAGCTTGGTATCCTAGAAGGTCCAACTCCAAAGGAAAAGCAAGCCGCAAGAGCTGCTTTAGCGCAAGTTAAGCTCGACAAGCTTGAGACCCGACAAATCGGCAGCTTATCTGGCGGACAGCTGCAACGTGTCTTTGTCGCACGAGCAATCGTCCAAGACGCTGATGTCGTCATTTTAGATGAACCATTTGTCGGAATTGATATGAAAAGCGAAGCTGAAATTATCAAAATTTTGAAAAGCTGGAAAGCGCTCGGTAAAACAATCATTGTCATTAATCATGACTTAAACAAGGTTTCGGAGTACTTTGACGACTTAGCAATTATCAATCGAAAAGTCGTTGCCAAAGGGAGGGTTGACGAGGTCTACACGCTAGCAAACATTCAAAAAGCATTTAGTTCCGATTTAGGCAAGCTTTTATTTGGAGCAAAGGGAGGAGAAAATGACTAGTATTACCAATTTTTTGAACGCATTAGCTCAATACAACTTTCTGCAAACTGCACTGATTACCTCAATCATCGTCGGTGTAATGAGTGGAATTATCGGCAGCTTTATTATTCTCAGAGGAATGTCCTTAATGGGAGATGCAATCTCGCACGCCGTCTTGCCCGGTGTCGCACTTGCCTATATGCTCGGTATTAATCTGCTACTTGGCGCATCTATCTTCGGAGTTGTCGCAAGCTTACTTATTGGCTATGTTTCTACCCATAGTAAGTTAAAAAACGATACAGCAATCGGTATCGTCTTTAGCGCCTTTTACGCCTTAGGTTTTATCCTCATCTCAATGGCGGAAAGCTCAACCAATCTCCACCATATTCTCTTTGGAAATGTCCTAGCGGTTAGTGATAATGATTTAATCACGAATGCCTGCATTTTAGCAATCGTCATTTTATTCGTCTTTATCTTCTACAAAGAGCTCGTCATCACCTCATTTGATGAAACATTTGCCAAGACCTACGGCTTAAACACACAGCTGATTCATTATGGATTAATGTTGATTTTAACACTCGTCACGGTTTCTTCGCTACAAACTGTCGGTATTATTTTGATTGTTGCAATGCTGATTACGCCTGCGGCAACGGCATTTCTTTGGACAAATAAACTCCAGAATATGCTATTTCTTGCCTCAATCTTTGGCGCATTCTCAGCCATTATCGGACTTTTCTTAAGCTATACATTCAACTGGGCATCGGGACCGGCAATTGTTCTCGTCGCAGCAAGTATCTTTGGCATTTCTTTTATCACATCACCAAAGCAGGATATTATTTTTGGAAAAATTAGATTATCTAGGGGGAAATTATGAAAAAATTAATCATCGTTATTGCAGGATTGGCAGCATTTTTAAGCATTACTTTCTATTTTGTAAGTCATCAAAAAACGCAGCAGACAGCTAGAACTACTCAGCTAAAGGTTGTCACTACCAACTCTATTTTAGAGGATATGGTTGAACAGATTTCAGGCAATAAGCTAAAAATTTACAGTATCGTCGCGCGCGGGACAGACCCACATGAATACGACCCACGTCCAAAGGATATTACGGCAACTACTGACGCAGATATTATTTTCCATAATGGTTTAAATCTTGAAACCGGTGGAAATGGTTGGTTTAAGAAGCTCATCAAAACAGCAAACAAACGTGAGGGGAAAGAGGTTTTTGCTGTAAGTAAAAACGTTCAGCCACTATATCTAACCACTAATGTCAAGGAACGTGACCCACACGCTTGGCTTGATTTAGGAAATGGAATTAAATATGTCAAGGAAATCACGCAGGTCTTAAAGGATAAAGACCCTAAAAACGCAGACTACTACCAAAAGCGCTCCGACAACTACATTGTCAAGCTCCAAAAGCTAGATAGCGAAGCAAAAAATAAGTTCCTAGACATTCCAGAAGATCAACGCCTCCTTGTTACCTCAGAGGGAGCTTTCAAATATTTCTCCAAGGCATATCATGTAACACCTGCATATATCTGGGAAATCAATACCGAAGCTCAAGGTACACCTGAACAAATGGAAAATGTCTTAGAAAAAATCAATGCCTCTAAAGTCAAGTCGCTATTTTTGGAAACCTCTGTTTCTCCAAAATCAATGAATAAAGTCGCAAGTGAAGTCGGACTACCGATTTATTCAAAAATCTTTACCGACTCCCTCGCTAAAAAGGGAACTGACGGAGATACCTATTACGACATGATGAAGTGGAATCTTGATAAAATCTATGACGGCTTGAAGTAAGAAACTACTTGCCTTGATTTTGACAAAGTAAGAATTCAAGATTTTACCGACAATCTGCCAACAAAAGTAAATATTCATTTGACAAGCAAGAATTAGAGTGTAAAATAACCCTATAAAAATAGACAATGTATAGGGTCCGTTTTAATATTTATAGGGTTTTTATTTATGAAACGCCATAGGGCGTAGCACTACTAATTATCATTTTTGTTATCAGCTAATCTCTTCTGAAGATTTTTGTCATATCTGCGCGCTTCTGGCAGCATTAACGTAATAACGCCACAGATTAGTGCGCCCGAGCCAGCCAGCAAAAAGAGCTTTTCAACGCCAATCTTATCCACTAATGGACCGGAAAATAATAAGCCAATCGGACCGGCAGCGCTAATCATTGCATTAAGCACACCGAGCACGCGACCTAAGTATTGCACCTCATAGCTTTGCTGAATCATCGCCATAAACAGACTATTAAAATACGGCGTAGCAACTCCGGCGATTGCATTTAAGACCAGAAACAGCCAAAATCCTCGATCGTTTGCCGGCAGAACTCCACTTAGAACAAGCGCGAGTGCGATAATCAAATCCGCAGCAATCACCGGCTTCATTCGATCTCTCCATTTGCCAAATAAGCCTATAAAAATTCCACCTAAGAGCATGCCTGATGCATAAACAACCTCAATCATGCCAGCATCTCCTACTGAGCGATGAAAATAACTCATTGTCATCAACGGATACATGCTAGCCGCCGGCATAAAGACTAGAAGAAAGATTGACTCAAGAATCGTAATCTGCCAAAGCCCTTTATTCTTCCTTAACAGCTCAAAGCCAATCTTTGTATCTCTAAATAGATGAATCGTTTCCTCTGTATTCTTAGCCTGTGGAATAAAGACACAAAACAACAAGCTAATTCCCAAGATTGCACCTAATACATCTAATAAAATTAATAGATTAATCGGGACAAGACTAAATAAGAATGCACCTAAGGCAGGCGCAATGATGAAATTTGCGGACTGCACCATGCTAAGCTGACCGTTAGCCCGAGTGAGCTCTTTATCTGGAACAATCGTCGGTAAAATTGATTGAATGGTCGGCATCTGAAAAGTCTGAGAAATTGAGCGGATTAAAAGCGAGACAAAAACCAGCCAAATCGGAAAGTCAGTTGATAGCGTTCCAACAGCCGTTAAAATAAGAGCAAATAATGCAACAACCAAATCGGTGATAATCAGCAAGCCTTTTTTATTAAAACGATCAATCAGAGGACCGACAAATGGACTGAGGACAACCATTGGTATCATACCAAATAAAGTCGAAAAACTCAGAATAGTCGCAGACCCTGTCCGCTCAGTCAAATACCAGATGATTGCATATTGCACAATCATACTTGTTACCCCAGATAAGAATTGACCGCTTAAGAATACATAAAAATTCCTCTGCCAATTTACTCGTGTTGAAGTCATAAATAAACATCTCCTTATTCTATTCACAGCTTCATTATATCATAAGCTTTTATTTAACTTGACAGATAGCCATCAAGGAAAACTTTCGAGCTTCTCATCACACTTACTCCAATAAACCCTTACCTGCTAATAATTCGCCGTAAAAAGTTAGATTCCCGAATTCATCATATGGGGTTATATTTTGCTTATGGGTCAACTTATAAATGCAAGTATCGCTTGCCAAGATTTCTGCATATGTCTCAGAGCTTGCGCACACCCATGTTGATGTCTCTTGATTGTTTTCGGGTATTTGAGATTCGTTCTTCTTGAATTCCAGATTTTCAGTCGTTAGTAATCCAAAAAAATAGAACATGTAAAAGTACTCAATCGGAACATAATTCTTTTTTGCAAAATATTTTTCAAACATTTGGCACATTGCCAAATATAAATGACTACCTTTTCTGGCTGCAATGATATTAGTTTGGTAATAATACCCAATGCCAAAGCCAGTAAATGCTTTGATCCCTTTAGCATTCCAAAAATCAAAATCAGTCACAATTGCCGGATCTAAATCCTTATATGCAAAACAGGTCGCATCTAACCAAATTCCACCATGTTCATACAGCAGCTTACTTCTAACATAGTTTGCAAGCTTCGCGTGTTCAATCTCTCCTGCTTGATATTTTTCTAAAATATACTGCGGAATTTCTAAATAATTCGCAAGCGTCTCAAGTGATAAAACAATGTGCTCAAAACCAATATTTTTTGCCATTATCCTTTGTGACTCAAAACACTTTTGAACCAACTCAGGCGCATTTTCTTCCCCTTGAATCCAAAAAGACCAAACAATTTTAGCACCATTCTCCGTTGGTAATTTTGAATAATCTGTTGTGATTATTTGACCAAAATTTTCACGTAGAAAACCATTAATATAGTCATCACCTATTTTCATAAAAAAATTTTTCAATGGTTTAGTAAATGAATACCGTCGAAAAATTTTCTCGAAACCTCGATAAAGAAAAAGTCTTTTATTTTGATAAAGCTTCCATTTCGTTAGGAGATAACGTCCTGTTCTGTTCTGTTCTGTTCTGTTCTGTTCTGTTCTGTTCTGTTCTGTTCTGTTCTGTGTCATTATAAAATTTCCCCCTTGTGGTTTGTCAATGCTTTTTTAGTATATCAAAAATTAA
>JAISYB010000201.1 GCA_031270215.1 Streptococcaceae bacterium
AAAATGGAAATACTAAAAATAAAAAGGTACTGGTTATGATTAATTTCAAAAACTGATTTTGATTTAGCGACAGCAACAATTGATTCAACCACGGACTAAGGATAATAATCGCAATATAAGTACTAGCAAACCAATACCGTGGCGACTTAAGAATACCAATGACTGTCAGAGGTTGTTGGAAAAAGACAACGGCAATGACCCCGATAACAAGTGATATTACCAAGACTTGCGTCAGTAATTTAACGACACTTTGCCACTTAAAGTTTTTCTGTAACTGAAAATAACCTGTAATCATAAAAAAGACGACACAGCCAATCTTACCACCAAAAACTAAAATTTGCAGCAAGATGTGATTTAGCGTTGATAAGTCATTAACATGACTACTATCAAAAACACCATGACACACAAAGTGATGTGAAACAATCAAAAGCATACTGATGATTCTTAGTAATTCAAAACGAGAATCTCTTGCTCTGCTCTGCTCTGCTCTGCTCTGCTCTGCTCTGCTCTGCTCTGCTCTGCTCTCATGATAAAAAACTCCCCTATTTAATTTGTCAAATGATTTAATTACTATACTGCTGGTGCAACCTTTATTATTTTTATCTCCATCTCACCATTAGGTATCTTGATGGTGACTTCATCACCAACTTTTTTACCAAGCAAACCTTGAGCGATTGGTGAGTCGTTAGAAATCTTCCCATCAAACGGATCTGCTTCTGCTGAGCCGACAATCGTATATGATTCCTTTTCCCCATCTGCTACAAAGGTCACAAGCTTACCAAGAGCGACCACATCTGTTGCCACCGCATCACTATCAATCAATTCTGCAAAGCGAATCATTGTTTCAAGCGTTTGGATACGACCTTCGACAAATGCTTGCTCGTCTTTTGCTGATTCGTACTCTGAGTTTTCAGATAAATCTCCAAATGAACGAGCAATTTTAATCCGCTCTACGATTTCACCCCGTTTTACTGTTTTTAAATGCTCTAACTCTGCTTCTAATTTTTCCTTACCTGCTAAGGTCATTGGATAGACTTTCTCAGCCATACTATTCTCCATTCTTATTTAATTTAATTATTGATATGTTCTTCGGCAAGCTTTAAGTGCTCATCATAAGTTTTAGCAAAATAAACTTTGCCTGTCTTAACGTCTGCTAAGAAATACAAATCATCCGTCGGTGTTGGTTCTAAAACAGCTTGAATTGATTCTAAACTTGGGCTGTCAAACGGTCCTGGTCCATAACCTGTATGAATGTATAGATTATACGGTGAATCGACCTTCGTATCTTCATTTGACAACTGCTCTTTGTGTTCATTTAACGCATATAAAACAGAAATATCCGACTGCAACGGCATATCAATCGCTAAACGATTTAAAAAGACTTGAGCGATTTTTTTGCGGTCTTCTGATTTAATCCCTTCTTTTTCAACCAGTGATGCAAGGGTTAAAACTTCTTGGACAGTATAGCCTTTTGATGTGATGATTTCGTAGTACGGCGAAAGCTTAACATTTGTTGTCGCAATCATCTCTTCAACCAAATCTTGTAATTTCGTATCCTTCGTATAATCATAGGTCGCTGGGAATAAATAGCCCTCTAAAACATAGCGTACATCAGCTGCCTCAGAAGCGCTCGTTAATAGCTTTGGATACTTCTGAACCATTGCTGCGATAAAATCGGGATTAGTTATTATCTTTTTAAACTCATCTGTAGTAAATTTCGACTTCGGCTTCTTCTTCTCATTGACATTAATGCTAACTGCTTGAGCGATTTGGTCAATAGAGTAGCCCTCCGGTATCAAAATCTTACCGGCTACTGCTGCTTGAGGTTCATCTGTTCCGCCACTTTGCAGAATCTTAGCAATCTCATCAAGCGTTTGACTTGGTGAGAAGTTATAGTAGCCACCCCTAAAACCGGCTAAACTCTTAAATTTCGTATAGTAATTAAAGACAATCCCACTTTTGATAACCTTCCCTTTTTCCAAGATATTCCCAATTTCTTTATTGGACGAGCCTAGCGGGATGTTAATCGTAATCTGCTGGTCACTATTTGGGTCAAGCGGCTTAACGGCAGTATTGATATAGCGATAAACTAGGAAACCGCCTAAAACCATGAGCAAGACCAATGCGGCAATCACTGCGCTAGCAATTCGATGAACCATTTTATCTTCACGCTTTTTCTTGGAATTCTGGCGTGCTTTTTGCTCATTTTGACGAAGTGGCACTGCTACTGTTATCTGTTCTACATCCTCTTGCTTTTTTGTCCTCTGTCGTGGTTTTTCATTGTTTTTCTCGCCATCCGCCAGATGATGAGCTGCAGCACTGATTGTGTCAGAATAGCTTGCCGTTTGCTCATTTTGCGTTTTTAGACGCTGCTGAATCTTTTGAAATGAGCCTTTGGGAGTTTCATCTGATGTGATATTTATGTCTTTTGAATTCTTAGTGTCAAACGCCTCCGACACATCTGGTTCTTCCACTTTTTCCTCAACAGTCGCACTCTCGCCATTAAGCTGCGCTTGTTTACCTTCTGCTAACTGCCTGAGAATTTGAGCCTTAAAAGATTCATCTGAGTTTTTTTGAACCAAAAGAAGCTCCTTTCCATCCGAGATTTATCTGATTTTTCACGCTGGATTGATAAATAGCAACCGTATATCTCAACTTGTTACATTATATAGTAACTTTTCATAATTGCAAATCTTTTCCATGAAAAAAGTTAGCCTTCCTCCTTTTTAGAGTTTATTTCACAACACTAAACCACGCTTATCAGCATAAGTGTACCGCTAAGCGTGGCTATTTATTCAAGCCGTTATTTCTTATCCAAGCCCGCAGCTCGTTGAAGTGCTTTGATAATCTCAACGATAACAATCATCGCAAATGAGCCTAAAATGACAATTCCCCATTGGAAATTATCCAGGTGTGAAACATGGAAAATGCTGTTAAATCCTGGAATGACAATCGTTGCCATTAGTAAAATGAACGATACTAGAATTGACCAATTAAAAGTTTTCGACTTAAATGGTCCGACTGTAAAGATTGATTGATAAACCGATTTGACATTAAAGGCGTGGAACAGCTGGATTAAACCGAGCGTTGCAAACGCCATTGTCAATGCATCAGCATGCTGCAGCTCACTAATCATGCTTGAGTGATTAGATAATCTGACTGAGAGTTCCCCGCCGATTGTTTTCATCAAATCTGCTGCTTGAGTCTCAGTGGTATTCGCTATTGTATGTGCAGGCTTGAGTAGCGCAAAGCCGTAGACACCTAAGGTCAATGCACCTTGCAAGAAGCCTTGATAGATAATCGAGCCTAGAACGCCACCAGAGAAGAAGCTTGCTTTTCTACCACGTGGTTTTTGATTCATCACGCCAGGCTCTGCTGGCTCAACACCTAGAGCAATTGCAGGGAATGTATCTGTCACAAGATTAATCCATAGCAAATGAACAGGTAATAACACATCCCAGCTAAACAAGGTTGCCAAGAAAATTGTCATTACTTCCGCCATATTGGCAGAAAGTAAATATTGGATTGTCTTTTGGATATTTGAGAAAACCTTTCGACCTTCCTCAACAGCAACAATAATCGTCGCAAAATTGTCGTCTGCTAAGACCATATCAGATGCACCTTTAGACACTTCCGTTCCTGTAATCCCCATACCGATACCAATATCAGCCTGCTTCAATGCAGGTGCATCATTAACGCCGTCACCAGTCATTGCAACAACCTTACCGGCTACTTGCCACGCTTTAACAATCCTTACCTTATGCTCAGGCGACACTCGCGCATAAACAGCATAATGATCAACCTTTTGCGCAAATTCTTCATCACTCATTGCATTAAGCGCCGCTCCTGTCAGGACAGCATCGCCTGCATGATCCTTCTCTAAGATACCCAAGCGTACCGCAATTGCTTCGGCGGTGTCCTGATGGTCTCCTGTAATCATAATCGGGCGAATTCCTGCTGACTTGGCAGTTGCCACCGCTTTTGCAGCTTCTTTACGCTCCGGATCAATCATTCCGACTAAACCTGCAAATATCAAGTCCTTTTCAATATTCTCAGAGTTTAATTCATCAACGCTTGGCGCAGCATCAATAATTTTGTAAGCCATCGCCAAGACACGCAAAGCTTGTTTTGCCAAGCTCG
Source organism: Streptococcaceae bacterium (assembly GCA_031270215.1). GTDB lineage: Bacteria > Bacillota > Bacilli > Lactobacillales > Streptococcaceae > MMGLQ5-1. Next base: position 4,141 of record JAISYB010000201.1, read on the forward strand.
TGTTTAAATCAAGTAGCTCTTGGCGCTTCTCATCATCAATGACTACGGTTTGATTATGTTCTAAAAACTCAGCGGTTCTAGCGATTAGCTGATCTGGGGCACCTTTGGTTGCCACTAAATAGCGCCCGTCTGTCAATTTATGAATCGTTGACATCAGCTTACGTTCTGAATCAAAAGGCAGCTCTAGAACGCGTGGCTCACCGATTAGAGCAGCTTTCAAATCATAATTATGCTCAATACCGTATTGCACTAAGGCGGTTTCTGTCGGATCACCAATCAATTTTCCGTCTTGAGCAACCTTCGTATCATTACTATAAGTCATGATTTTTAATGTCATATCATCTAATGAAACAGCTTCAGTTGCCGCAAGTAGTTGACCGTTGGTAAAAACCTTCTCAACAGTCATCTGATTCATCGTTAATGTTCCCGTCTTATCTGAGGCGATAATTTCCGTTGAACCAAGCGTTTCAACGGCTGGCAGCTTCCGAACGATTGAGTTACGCTTTGCCAAAACTTGCGTACCAAGCGCTAAGACAATTGTCACAATCGCAGGCAATCCCTCCGGTATCGCTGCCACAGCAAGCGCAACCGCAGTCATCAAGCCCTCTAACGCATGACCGCCACGAATGAGATGGACTGTAAAGGTCACTGCTGCAATCCCAAGAATCGCATAGGTTAATACCTTTGATAAACGATTCAAATTACGTTTGAGTGGCGTTTCAGTTTCATCTGCATTGGCAATCATGCCGGCAATCTTACCAACCTCTGTTGACATACCGGTATTAGTGACTACACCAAGCCCGCGACCATAGGTCACATTTGAATTTTGATATGCCATGTTAATCCTATCACCAATTGGCGTTTCAGCGTCAGCTAATAAGACCAAGGCTTTCTCAACCGGCACAGATTCCCCAGTCAATGCTGCTTCTTCTATCTTCAAGGAATTAACTTCTAATAAGCGCATATCAGCAGGAACGACATCTCCGGCTTCAAGCGCTACAACATCCCCTGGCACCAGCTCTGTTGATTTAATCTCCTCAACATGCCCATCGCGGTGAACACGCGCAGCTGGAGATGACATTGATTTTAACGCCTCTATTGCTGCTTCTGCCTTATTTTCCTGCATTACACCAAAGATTGCATTAATTAAGACAACAGCTAAAATGATAATCGCATCACTAACGTCCTCGCCACCGCTAGTTATAACCGATAAAGCTGCCGCAATTAGCAAGATAATAATCATCAAATCCTTAAATTGCTCCAAAAATTTAACAAATAAGCTCTTGGTCTTACCTTCTTCTAAGGCGTTAGGACCATAGAGTTCTAAGCGTGAATTGACCTCTTGGGTCGTCAAACCTTTTCTTGACGAGTCTAATTGCGTCAATACCTCGCTTGCTTCTTGCGTATAAAACGCTTGCTCAAGCTGCCCTTTACGTTCTACTTCTGACATTGATTCCTCCTAAAATTAAAGTATGTCTACTTTTAAGTATAAAAATAGACTTGGTAGGTCAAACTACACAAGTCTCACTATTTAAGACAATACCGGATATAATCATCGTGATGACGGCATTATCACAGGTTATCCTGCCAGTTACTCCCTTATGAATAGTACCTTAAAAATATAACAAAAAAAGGAGGATAGGGCAAGTAGAAGAAATAATTGCTCTGTAAATTTTTTTAACACTTTCACCCTTAAAATATAGCGTACAAATTCCTTGATTAAAGCCCAAAAACTCTCAAGCTTCTAAATAAAAGCTTGAAAGTTTTTAATTTATCCTTGGCTAACATGAACCTTAATGGTTGCATTAACATCTTTATGGAGCTTGATAGCAACCTTAGTGACACCAAGCGTTTTGATTGGATTTGGCAAATCAAGCTTATGCTTATCGACCTTCAACTGAAATTGTTCCGCTAAAGCCTCAACGATTTTTTTTGAAGGAATTGAACCAAATAATCGACCATCTTGACCGATTTTTCCTTTAATTTCAACGACCGTTTCTTCCTTTTCGAGTAAATCCTTCAACTGCTTAGCTTCAAGCAATTTTTCCTCATCTAGCTTAGCTTGCGCCTTCTTTTGCCCACTTAACTCGCTAACTGCCTGCGCAGTCGCTACTTTCGCTAAATTTTTTTTCAGCAAAAAGTTCTTGGCATAGCCTGTTGGCACTTCTTTTACTTCTCCACGTTTACCCTGACCTTTAACATCAGCTAAAAATATTACTTTCATCTTAACTCTCCGTCCCATAGATTTCATTTGCACGTTGATCAATAATTGTTACCAGATCCGTCCTAACTTCTGCAACTGTTTTGTCACGACATTGCGCAGCTGCATTGTTAAAATGTCCACCGCCGCCAAGCTCCTCCATAATCAATTGAACATTAATTGCGCCCTTACTCCTTGCCGAGATACCGATACTTGTCTGACTTCTCCGAGTGATGACAAACGATGCGTTAATTCCCGACATCGACAGCAGAGTGTCCGCTGCTTGAGCTGTCGTTACCGAGCTATATATCACATCATCTGCACCTTCTGAGATTACCATCTCATCTTTAATAAATGCGACCGTACTGATCAATTGATTAATCTCCAAAAAATTATCCAAATCGTTTGCCAGAAGATCTTGTACCTGATTGGCATCTGCTCCCATTGATTTTAAAAAGCTTGCCACATCAAAGGTTCTTGAGGTCGCACGCACCGCAAAATTTTTCGTGTCAACAACGATCCCAGCTAGCAGAATCGTGCTCTCTAAGCGGCTTAAGCGCAACTCTCGTCTTGATTGGAACTGAATAAGCTCACACACTAGCTCTGAGGCACTACTTGCCCCGCTTTCGATATAGCTTAATAATGGATTCTTTGGAAAGTCATCACTTCTTCTGTGATGGTCAATAATAACCACTTTGCCAAAGGCAAGATAGACCTCTTCGTTTAAAGTCAAGCTTGGTTTTGAATGATCAACCATGACGAGTAGGCTGTTGGGTGTAATCAAATCAAGACATTCACTCGGAGAGATTAAACTCTCAAAGAGCTGTGGTGCTTGTTTTAATAGCTCCTTTGCCCTAGCAACATCTTTAAGCTCCTGTGTTTCATCATAGAGGATATATGACTTCTTGCCGAGATTTCTCGCCAGATAAGCAACTCCCAAGGAGGCTGCCAAGGCATCCATATCCAGCAATTGATGTCCCATGACAAATATCTGGTCGCTTGCTTGCATAATTCCTTTTAAAGCAGTTGCCATTGCGCGAGTTCTAACCCGCGTTCTTTTAACAACCGAAGCAGTTTTACCGCCAAAATAAATCGGCTTGCCACTCTCATTATCTTCTTTAACTACAACCTGATCGCCACCACGCACTAAAGCAATATCTAAATTATTGAGCGCAACACTACCGATATTAGCTGTATTCCCAATCCCGTAGGCAATCCCAATTGAGAGCGTAAACGGTGCTTCTGCTTCTTTTGCCATTGTCTTAAATTCTTCTAAAATTAAAAATTTATCAGCCATCATCTTTTCAAGTGAGCGGTATTGCGAGAAGAAAAAGAACTTTTCAGCAGAAATCTTCCGATAAAATGTCTTATTTTCCTTCGCCCAATCGCTGATAATCGAAGTAATCTTGGTATTTATGACGGAAATTTCTTTCTCGTCCATCTTCTCAGTTCCATCATCATAATTATCCACCTGAATAATTCCAACAACTGACTGTCTTTGTGACATCTCATGCTTAATCCGCTGTTCTCCTGAAACGTCTAGAAAGTAAATCAAGCCTTCCTGCTCATGAATGTAGAAATAATATTGCTTGTCGCCAATTGTCAAAATTGATTGTCCATCATCAACTAATTGGAAAATCAGCTCAACATCTTCCTTAGTCATCTGACCGTCAAAATTGGCATACGCTAAGATAGTATAAGGGTTCATCCAAATGATTTCCTTTGTTTCTCTATCATATCTGACAATCCCCGCAGGCAATGTTTCTAAAACATCTCGCATCGCTTCTTCTGCATGCTTATTCGTATAAGCAATGACCTCTTCTCTCTCCAAAAGCAACTCGCGATAAATCCTAAATGAGAAGTACAAAACAACAACGCTCAATAGAAAGAACCAAAAAATTCGCCAGAGATTGTTCGGCAAAAACCAAATGCCGAAACATTCAATAATAAAAGTAATTAGAAACAACAGGATCACTTGATTTGTTGAAAATTCACTTTTTCTCATAAGCTCTCCATTTCAATTTATAGCATATCCCTAAATTCATTATCTCTGTCATTATATCATAAGTCCTATCGACAGTGGATAATCGTGTGTTTTTCTTTATGATAATCACAAAAAAGCAAGCCAACTCCTAGAAGAGATTTGGCTTACTGATAAAAAATGTCTTAGATATTTCGCCTGTCACATACTAGGATTCTCATCACACTTGCTCCAACAAACCCTTACCTGCTAATAATTCGCCGTAAAAAGTTAGATTCCCGAATTCGTCATATGGGGTTATATTTTGCTTATGGGTCAACTTATAAATGCAAGTATCTCTTGCTAAGATTTCTTGAAACTGTGATGAACTCGCAGTTTTCCAGCTTGATGTTTCAATATTATTATCTGGAATTTTATGATAACCTTTGACAAATTCCAAATTTTCAGTCGTTAATAACCTATAAAAATAGAACATGTAAAAATAAACAATCGAAACATAATTCTCTTTTGCAAAATATTTCTCAAACATTTGGCACATTGCCAAATATAAATGACTACCTTTTCTGGCTGCAATGATATTAGTTTGGTAATAAGATAATATATCTCCATGAATTCCACTGATAATTCCACTGATTTTAATGTTTTTAGCATTCCAAAAATCAAAATCAGTCACAATTGCCGGATCTAAATCTTTATATGCAAAACAGGTTGCATCTAACCAAATTCCACCATGTTCATACATCAATTTATCACGAATATAATCCGAAAAATGGGCATGTATAATTTTACCGGCTTGATATTTTTCTAAAATATACTGCGGAATTTCTAAATAATTTGCAAGCGTTTCAAGTGATAAAGCAATGTGCTCAAAGCCAATATTTTTTGCCATTATTCTTTGTGACTCAAAACACTTTTGAACCAACTCAGGCGCATTTTCTTCCCCTTGTAGCCAAATTGACCAAACAATTTTAGCACCATTCTCCGTCGGTAATTTTGAATAATCTGTTGTGATTATTTGACCAAAATTTTTACGTAAAAATTTATCAATATAGTTATCATAACTTTTCATCCAAAAAATAGATAGAGGTTTAGTCAGTGAATATCGCCGAAAAATTTTAGCGAAAGCTCGACAAAGAAAAAGCCATTTATTTGGACTAGATTTCCATACATTTAGAATAATTTCTGTTCTGTTCTGTTCTGTTCTGTTCTGTTCTGTTCTGTTCTGTTCTGTTCTGTTCTGTGTCATTATAAAATTTCCCCCTTGTGGTTTGTCAATGCTTTTTTAGTATATCAAAAATTAA
>JAISYB010000071.1 GCA_031270215.1 Streptococcaceae bacterium
ATGCAATTTATAATTATACTAATTATACTGGTGATGACAGCTATCTGGCACATGAAGGCTTAGAAGTTTTAATTGAAACCTCGCGCTTTTGGGCAGACCGTGTACATTTTTCAAAACGACATCAAAAATACATGATTCATGGAGTTACCGGACCAAATGAATATGAAAATAATGTCAATAATAACTGGTACACCAACACACTTGCAACTTGGGTCTTGCGTTACACATTAGAAACCTTAGCGAAATATCCTGAATCAATTGTTGTGAGCCAAGCTGAGCAGGACAAATGGAGGGAGATTGTCAACAAGATGTATTTTCCAACAGATGATAAGCTAGGAATCTTTGTTCAGCATGATACCTTCTTAGATAAGGACTTACAGCCGGTGAGTGAATTAAGCGCAAGTGATTTGCCATTAAATCAAAACTGGTCATGGGATAAAATCTTGCGTTCTTGCTTTATTAAACAAGCAGATGTCTTACAAGGAATCTATTTCTTTGGCAATGAGCATTCGATTGAAGAAAAAAGACGTAATTTCGATTTCTACGAGCCAATGACAGTTCACGAGTCATCGCTATCACCAAGTATTCATGCAATTCTCGCAGCGGAGCTTGGCAAAGAAGATAAAGCAGTTGAGATGTATCAGCGCACTGCACGTCTGGATTTGGATAACTATAATAATGATACAGATGACGGACTACATATCACGTCAATGACTGGCAGCTGGCTGGCAATTGTGCAGGGCTTCGCCCAAATGAAAACGTGGGATGAACATTTAAGCTTTGCGCCGTTTAAGCCACAAGTTTGGGATAGCTATGCTTTTCACATCAACTATCGTGATCGCTTGCTAAAGATTAGTGTTGACGAAGAGGTAACAATTGCTCTGTTAAAGGGTGCGCCACTGATCCTTACGGTTTATGACGAGATCGTTGAGTTAAATTCAAGCTATCAAGTCAAAACAAAATCAGCATAAAAATAAAAAATACGTGGCAAGATAAGCGTTTCTAGTTTAGAATGGAGGTAATATGTTTCAAGCAGTTTTATTTGATTTAGATGGTGTGATTACGGAAACGAGTGAATATCATTACCAAGCATGGAAGATGTTGGCGAGCGGATTGGGGATTAAGCTTAATCGAGCCGTTAATGAACAGCTCAAGGGCGTTAGTCGTGAGGACTCACTTAAGATTATTCTGCGTTATGGTGGTAGGGAAAATGATTTTAGCGAAAGCGAATTTCAGGCTCTAGCTGCCAAGAAAAATAATTATTATGTTGAGAGTATTCAAAACGTATCGCCAAAGGATTTATTTCCGGGTATAGCAGCACTTCTTGAAGAATTACAGACTCATCAAATCAAAATCGCTTTGGCATCTGCATCAAAAAATGGTTCGTTCTTAATTGAACGTTTAGGGATTAAGGATTATTTTGATGCGATTGCCGATCCGAGTCAAGTCGAACATGGAAAACCTGCGCCGGACATTTTTCTGGCAGCAGCTAGCAAGATTGGTGTCTCGCCTGATAAATGTATCGGCGTTGAAGATGCAGCCGCAGGGATTGCGGCAATCAAAGCCGCAGGAATGCTACCGGTTGGTGTTGGCAGTCCCAATGTTTTAGGTGAGGATATTGCGATAGTTACGACAACTGCAGCGTTGACATTTAACTATTTAAAAAAAGTTTGGAGTGAGTAATGTGGCAGTGACGATTAAAGAAGTAGCAAAAGCAGCAGGCGTTGCCCCGTCAACGGTTTCCAGAGTACTAAAGGATAATCCGAGCATTTCTAGGGAAACTAAGGAAAAGGTTCAAGCTGTGATGAAGCGTTTAGGCTATGTGCCAAACGTTGCCGCACAAAACTTAGTTAATCGTCGTAGCAATATCTATGCGGTTATTATGCCGCCCTTCAAGCGTAAGGAAGCAAGTAGTGAGCCGTTTTTCATTGACATCTTAATGGCAATCTCGCAAGAGGCGCTTAAATATAATAAAACAATTTCCGTTGTAGCAGGATCCAACTCAGAGGAGCTACTTGCTACTGTCCAGCTGATGAATCGTCAAAAGCGTGTTGATGCCTTTATCATGCTCTATTCTTCCGAAAAAGATCCAGTCATTGACTATCTCTATCAAGAGAAAGTAGTTTTTACAATTGTCGGCAGACCGGTTGAGCGTGCTAATGAAATCAGCTATGTGGATAATGATAACGTCCTTCTCGGACAGACCGCAACGGAGTATTTGATTGAAAAGGGACATCGGGATATTGCGTTTGTTACTAATCATGAGTCCAATCACATTTCAAAAAGTCGCTATAATGGCTACGCGATTGCAACCATGCAGCGCGGATTGCTCACACATGGGGAATTTTTATTAGTCAATTCAATGGACTATATTGAGTTTATCAAAAAGCTCGAAAGTAATCAGATTACAGCTATCTTTGCCATTGACGACCTCTTTGCGATTAGACTTGTCCAGCTTTTAGCTTATAATGGCTTGCATGTTCCGGACGATGTTTCAGTGATTAGCACCAATAACTCGGCGATTGCGACGACTATCCATCCATATTTAACCTCAATTGACATTGATGTTAATGAGCTTGGAAAATCTGCAATCCAATTGATTCTCCAACAGGAAGAAAACGAAACAAAAATTCCAAAGCTCATCATCTCACACCAGATTATCGAAAGGGAGAGCGTGAAGAAAAGGAACTAAATGCAATGTTTTGATAATCAAGCAAATAGCCATTGATTTTAACTAAATTGAAGTTAGCGGCGTAGAAAATTCGGGAGTTGAGGACATTTCATTTGCAAATGTTCGGAAATTTATCGCTTTTTTAGTCAATATTCATATATCACGAAAATGAGGCAGGACGGTGCGTGCCATTGTTCCAGCCTTGTTTTTTGTTTGCCGTAGAACTTTGCGGAGGTCGCTCGATGAATAAGAGCAAACGCTGTTAGCAAAGAATGCGGTCGGCGGGCACCTAAGAAGCTCCACTTCAAATATTAAGAACCGTCAGGATTAGTTAAGTGAGAGCACGCATAAAAGCTGTGCTCCCTGCTTTCTAAAGCTCGCATTCCCAAGAGTTCAGCCGCGGGAGGGATATACTAAAAAGGGTATGAGCGCCAGAAAATATAGTAATGAAAATAATTTTTGGCCTTGCTTTTTTGAGAGAAGCTTAGAAAGTAGCTTCGATGATGGCTATTGTGAGCAATTGGAAAAAGTTGAAGTGTAATTAAGCGCTCGTTCCTTTTTTTGTGGATCAAATTCTGATATGATAGAGTGAGTAAAAAGGGAGGGTTATGATGGAATTTGTAGAATTAACCGCTGAGGAGTTTGGGGCATTTGTCTGTGCTCAGGAGAAAATTCACTTTCAACAAACGGTTGAAATGGGAGAGCTTCAGAAGCGTTTGGGACATCAGCCGCTCTATTTTGGGATTAAAGCCGCAGACAATCTGATTGGTGCAATGCTTGTGATTTTAACGAAAGTTAAATTTGGCTATCTTGCCAGCGCACATGGGAATCCATATTTTTCGGAAAGTTTGGACGCTAATCGCTTTTTCATCAAGGCATTAGCCAAAAAATTACGCCAAATGAGTGCGATTAAGCTTGTCATTCATTCAAATGAAAATATTGCTTGCTTTGATGATCGTTGGGAAAATGTGGGTAGCTGCGAAGATGTTGTGACAGGCTTTTATCAAGCAATCGGACTGACGCCTGCTGTATTAAGTGATTTTGAGCAAGGTTTTCAGTATAATTATGAAAAAGATTTGACAGATTTTGCTAGCTACGAGGAGGTTTCACGTTCGTTTAAGAAAAAAGCTAAGCAGTCAATCAAGAAAGCACGTGACTTTGGAATTGAGATTGTTGAGCTCCCTTATGAGCGTTTGGCTGAGTTTAAAGCAGTCGTCGATGAAGCAGGTGATAGACGACAATTTGCAACACGTAGCTTAAGTTATTATCAATCAGCGTATCTTGCCTATCAGGATAAGATAAAATTTCTTGCTGCGGAGTTAAATTTTAGCAAATATCTAACTCAGGTGACATCAGAATATCAAGCAAAGCTTGCAGAAGTTAATCAGCTTGAGGCGGAGTTAAGCGTTAAGTCGAGTGAGAAGAAGCAAAATCGCTTAGAGGATATTAAAACTTATCAGCTTGCGAGCCTTAAAAAACGTCAGGCTGAGGTGGCGGTTTTGGTCGAAACTTTTGGAG
>JAISYB010000122.1 GCA_031270215.1 Streptococcaceae bacterium
TGTTGTGCTCCGCTATGACAGCGCAGGTCTTAACGCTTTGGTGAAAATTGAGTGGGAATGGCCGTTTGATAGTGAAACAACGCCAGGAGAGTATGACTCAAGTGATGGGGCAGCAGCAGTAGCTCAGGCGACGGTCGCAGTTAACTTCGGAACGGTTAGATATGAGCAGGTGGATAATACTGTACCTAAAGCAGGTGATGATTATATTTTTGCGGGCACCGACTGGCGTGTCTCAAAAGTTGAAGGTAATAAAGCATTAATTATTAAATCCGCTGCTTTGACAGGTGTTGAGAGTGGCATAAATGATTCTACTAATGCAGTCGAAATCCCATTCCTATCAGCAACAGCAGTAAGCAAGAGTGGCTCAGGTAGCGAATTAGGCTTAGATGCAGGTAGTACTGATGGTTATCGTGGTTATTACTTCTTTGATAGAGACGGTTCAAACGGCTACGAAGACAGTGGGGCAGCGATTTATTCAGGTGATAGCGACCCTAAATACAAATACGGACTCAAGGGGGCAATCGACTATTACTATAACCATACCTTAAAAGCTTATGAGAATAGTATCTTAGCAGTTGATTTACACAATCCAACTTTAGAGAAATTTAACCAAGGAGACTTATTCGTAGATTGGACATATAGTAGTGGTGACTGGACTTCTTGGTATTGTGACACTCGTTTTGCGACCACGTATAGTGTTGGCGGCACTAAACAAGCGTTTGCCTTAAGCTATGGTGATATTAATAAGACAATGGGTGCAACAGGAAAGACCTCTAGTTTGTTAGGTTTCGTCAGTTACTTCTGGCTTCGGTCGGCGGGTCCCTCTTATAATGCGGGCGTTGTCTACGGTGGTGTTTTCAGCTACCTCAGTGGTGTCGATAAGAGCCTGCCCGTTCGCCCTGCTTTATGGATTTCGTTAAGTTAAAAAGCTGAAACGGCTTGTTTTGGCAACTGCGAACGGTAGCCGATTTAATTTCAAGATATGCGAAGCTTGAGTCTGACCCAAAAGTCCCTTTGAGATCAAAAAAATAAGCTGACCATACTAGATTTTTTCTAGTTGGTTGGCTTTTTCAGTATTTTTCAAAAAATCTTTGGGCTATTACACCGCATTTTTCTCTTCATTCCCCCCTTTTTCTTGATAAGCTGTAATTCTTGCCATCAGTTTTCTAAAAATGCAATTTTTTAAATATATTTATCGTAGTTTAAACTTGACTACGGATATTCAATAGACTATATATTTTTAACATATGCTAGAGCAAAACGATTAAAAATAGTATAGGAGGTTTGAGTACATGCTCCCCTTTCTTGAATTTCATTTAGCAACAAAAATAACTGCATAATGGCTCATTTCCTAATTTACAAGCAGCTTAAAGAGAAAAATTTCAAGTGTTTTGTCAGAAAAACATTTTTTATCTTTTAATCACCTCTATTTATGATAAAATGAAAAAGGAAGGGCTTTTGTATGACAAGAGCAAATTGATTTTTAAGGAGGAATTTATGAAAAAGAGAGCTTTGGGATTGGGAACATTGTCGGTGATACTTACATTTTTTCTGGCATCATGTGTGATTTTTGAAAAAGATGCTGATAACGGCGGGAAAACTGAAACCTCATCAACGCAGAAGAAGGAAGAAACAACATCAGGCGCTTCAGAGGGCGGCTATACTGACCCGAAAGAATTAAAATCAAGCTATGATATTATCATCATTGGTGCAGGTGGTGCCGGTATGACTGCTGCGATTGAGGCAAAGGACGCTGGTTTAAATCCGGTGATTTTTGAAAAAATGCCAGTTGCCGGTGGGAACACATCTAAATCTTCAAGTGGTATGAACGCTTCAAATACGAAGGTTCAGCAGGCACAAGGCATTACTGACAGTAATGATGCATTTTTTGAAGAAACCTTAAAAGGTGGTAAAGGAACAAATGACCAAGCGTTACTTCGCTATTTTGTTGACCATTCAGCTGACGCGATTGATTGGTTGGCACAAAATGGGATTATCATGGATAATTTGACAATCACTGGCGGTATGAGCCAAAAGCGGACGCATAGACCCTCTGATGGTTCAGCGATTGGCGGATACCTTGTCAAAGGACTGGTTGAAAATGTTCGTAAGCGAGAAATTCCATTATTTGTTAATGCAGATGTAACAAGTATCAAGGAAAATAAAGGTGTTGTAGATGGAGTATCAGTCACCATTCAAGGTGAAAAAGCCAAAACGATTAAGAGTAAGGCTGTAGTTGTAACAACTGGTGGCTTTGGTGCAAGTAAGGCGCTAATCAAGAAATATCGTCCAGACTTGGTAGGCTATGTAACAACTAACCAAGTCGGTAGCACAGGGGACGGAATTAAAATGATTGAAAAGCTTGGCGGTCAAGCAATCGATATGAAGGAAATTCAAATCCATCCGACCGTGCAGCAGGAGAAAGGTATCTTGATTGGCGAAGCAGTTCGTGGTGAAGGGGCGATTTTAGTCAATGACAAGGGCGAGCGATTTGTCAATGAGCTAGATACGCGGGATAATGTTTCAGCGGCAATCACAGCATTACCGGAAAAATCAGCGTATTTAATCTTTGATCAAGGGGTACGCGAGCGTGCTAAAGCGATTGATTTTTATGATGAGCAAGGATATGTGATTTCAGGGGATACGCCGCAAGAATTAGCTAAAAAGCTGAATATGCCTACGGATTCGCTGTCCGCTACATTAAATACTTGGAATCAAAGCGTTGCAGCGCATGATGATACAGCGTTTAACAGAACAACCGCAATGGATTATCCATTGTCTAAGTCAAAATATTATGCGATTAAAATTGCACCAGGTATTCACTATACAATGGGTGGTGTGAAGATTAATACGGAAACCGAGGTTTTAAACAAGAAAAATCAACCAATCACAGGCTTATATGCAGCAGGAGAGGTTGTCGGCGGCTTGCACGGTGCTAATCGTATCGGCGGAAACTCTGTCGCTGAAATCATCATCTTCGGTCGTCAAGCCGGTCAACAATCAGCAGCATTTGTCAAAGGAAAATAAGGTGAAGTTGAAATAGGTGCTATAAACTAATCAATATGAAAAAACATCTAGTGAAACGATCGTTAGAACAAAACTAAAAACACGCCTCACGGAAAGGGTATTTTCGTGGGGCGTGTTTTTTAGTTTTTAAATGAGTGAATTGGTGCGGGGATATGTCCGCCACGTGCGATAAATAGGTCTGATTTTTTATCATTGACCTTCATCACAGGTGCAGTACCGAGCAAGCCACCAAATTCAATTTGATCTCCGACCTTAGAGTCGTCAGCTGGGATAATTCGGACAGCAGTTGTTTTCTGGTTGATGACACCAATTGCAGCTTCATCGGCAATCATTGCTGAAATCGTTGCAGCGCTTGTATCACCCGGTATAGCAATCATATCAAGTCCGACTGAGCAAATCGCAGTCATTGCTTCGAGCTTTTCCAGATTAAGTGAGCCGTCATTGACAGCAGCAATCATGCCCTCATCTTCTGATACTGGGATAAAAGCGCCGGACAAGCCACCAACATGATTACAAGCCATAACTCCGCCTTTTTTGACAGCGTCATTTAGCAGGGCAAGTGCGGCAGTTGTCCCATGTGTGCCGACCTGCTCAAGTCCCATCTCTTCCAAAATACGTGCAACAGAGTCGCCAACAGCAGGCGTTGGTGCAAGAGATAAATCAACGATACCAAAGTCAACCCCAAGGCGTTCGCTTGCCTTTTCACCGACAAATTGTCCCATGCGGGTAATTTTAAATGCGGTTTGCTTAATCGTTTCTGCAACAAGGTCAAAGCTTTCACCCTTGACCTTCTCAAGCGCTCGTTTGACGACACCCGGTCCTGAAACGCCAACATTAATCACGACATCCGCTTCGCCGACACCGTGAAAAGCACCCGCCATAAATGGATTATCCTCAACGGCATTGGCAAAGACGACTAATTTCGCACAGCTCATATCATCTAGTGCTGCCGCTTTTTTGATAATCAGACCCATATCTCTGATGGCGTCCATATTAATCCCTGTCTTAGTTGAGCCAACATTGACTGACGAACAGACAAAATTAGTTTGTGCTAGCGCTTCGGGAATCGAGTTAATTAAGATTTGGTCGCCTTTTTGGTAACCTTTTTGAGCAAGAGCTGTAAAGCCACCGATGAAATTAACGCCGATTGCTTTAGCTGCCTTATCTAAGGTTAAAGCAAATTTAACATAATCAGTCGCATTGGTTGCTGCACCAATAATTGCGATTGGTGTGACCGATACACGTTTATTGATAATCGGAATACCGTATTCTTCCTCGATTTCTCGACCCACTCGGACTAGGTGCTGAGCTTTAGTGGTTATTTTTTGATAAATCTTCTCACAAGCTCTATCGATGTCTGAATCAATACAATCTAAAAGTGAAATACCCATCGTAATTGTCCGAATATCCAGATTTTCTTCTTCAATCATTTTGATTGTTTCTAATATTTGTGTTGTTTCCAAAATTTCACCTCATTATTTTTATAGCTTATGCATTGCATTGAAAATTTCTTCATTTTGCAAATGAATAGAAACACCTAAATCATCGCTTAAATCCTTTAAGGAAAGGCTGGCTGCTTTGATATTTGTGCCGCTTTGCGCTTCCACCATCATCATCATCGTAAAATAATCATTCATGATTGTTTGACTGACATCAATGATATTAAACTCCAATTCTGCGAGCTTTGCGGATACACCTGCGATAATACCAACCTTGTCTTTGCCGATAACTGTTACGATTGCTTTCAAAATAACACCACTTTCATAAATATTTTTTCTAAATTATACCTTAGCTACGCTTATTTTGGCGAAAAAAACTAACTTTATTTATCATTAATTCAAAATCATTCGGATTAGCCAATGATGATTTTCTCACTTGGGTACTCATAACCTAAATCGCGTGTTTGCTTCGGTACGAAAAGCATCAGAATATAAAGTGTGCCGACACGCCCGATAAACATCAGCATAGCGATGGTAATCTTGCCTATCACATCTAGCTGTTCGGTAATACCTAAGGACAAACCGGTTGTTCCAAATGCGCTACAGACCTCGACAACGATTGAAATCATACTTAAATTAGGCTGAGTTGTCATCAAAATAAGAACTGCAAGAAAGCAGAGAATAATCGAAAGATTTAAAACAACAACAGATTTTTGAATATCTTGTGTGTTAATCCGTCTGCCGAATAAATTAACATTTTCCTCGCCTTTTAAAAATGAAATCAAATAAAGTGTGACGATTGCAACGGTCGTTGTCCTTATCCCACCACCCACAGAGCTTGGACTTGCACCAATGAACATCAGAACGCTCATAAACAACAGGGTATGTGGCTGAAAATCAGTCAAGGGATTAATCTGCAGTCCGGCATTTCTGGTGCTCATTGAGTAAAACATTGCGTTTAAGACTTTTTCATGTGCGCCCATTCCCTGGTAAAGATGATTCGCCTCAAAGTTATAAATCACAAATGCTCCTAAGACGAATAAAACGAGGAAACTCGTTATTGCAATCTTGGTAAATAAGCTAAAGCGATACGGCAATCTTTTTTTATTGAAGAAGTGAGTGACATAGTCTGTCGCCTCAAGTAAGACGGGAAAGCCGATACTGCCGATAAACATCAAAAGAATGAGCCATAACAGAAAACCATTGTGTTGAGCAAATGGGAATAAAGACTCACCGGTCACGTCAAAGCCTGAGTTTGTTACCGCAGAAATAGATTGAAAAACACCCCAAAATAAGCTTTGGCTGATTGTTTTAAAATCATGATGTAGATAGAAATAACTTCCAAACGCCAAACCGAAAAGGATTTGAATGGTAATTAACAAAATTAACGTCCGTTTAATCAAGCGAACAACACCGGAGAGCTTTGGTTGGTTCATGTCAGTCATAATAAGCTGCCGCTGTCTAAGCGAGATTTTCTTTTTGGATAAAATAAAGAAAAAGGTTGAAATCATCATAATGCCAAAGCCACCGACTTGGAACAAAACTTCCAGAAGAATAATTCCGTTTTGATTAAAGACTGTGTGAATATCAATCGTTGAAAGACCTGTGACACTGACTGTTGAGATTGCCAAAAAGATTAAATCAATCAAAGGCACAGTTGAATTTGGCTGTCTGAAAACAGGCAAAAGAAACAAAAATAAAGCAAGCAAGGTCAAAAAAAGATAGTAGATGACAATAATCTGAATGGAGCTTAAGCGGCTAGTAATATGTTTTCTAAATGTAAGTTTTAAAAAGCGAAAAATTTTTGTCTGAATCGTCATAAAACACCTCCTTTTAAGGATAACATGTTTTTGAAAAATTCCGACAATAAAAAATAAAAAAATGCTACAAACGAAAAAATTTTTACCGTTTGAATTTTATCAATACGATTAGCTTTTGTGAAATCTCTTTTACTTATATGTTATAATTTTAGAAAAGAACTTGATAGATTGGAGAGAAGTTGAGTGAAATGTCCAAAGTGCAAAGATAATCGTTCTAAGGTAATTGATAGCCGTCAGCTAGAGGATGCTGATGCAATTCGTCGCAGAAGAGAATGCGAAAACTGCGGTACACGCTTTACAACCTTTGAAAGAATCGAGCAGTCTCCAATCCTTGTGGTTAAAAAAAATGGTGAGCGTGAGGAGTTTACGCGCGATAAAATACTTAAAGGGATTGTCAGAAGTGCTGAAAAACGTTCGATTTCAATGGATACAATGACTGAAATGGTTGATGCTGTTGAAAGAAAGGTCGTTGGATTGGGGGAAAGCGAGATTTCAACTAATCTAATTGGCGAGTATGTGATGCAGGAATTATCACAGGTGGACGAGGTCGCATACATTCGTTTTGCTAGCGTTTATCGTCAGTTTAAAGATATGAGTGTCTTTTTAGAGGAGCTAGAGGACATGATGCATAAGATAAAAGCAAGTAATGTCGGTGAAAATCAGTTAGATCAGACAAATAAGAGGGATAAACGTGAGAATAAGTAGTTTAATTAAAATTGATCGGGGGAGTAGCGGGCTTCAAAACCTTGACGTTCTCTTTAAGATGTACCTGCCGATTATCGGCAGTGGTGCGCTAAGTTTATATCAATATCTGTATTTTGCCCCAGAAGAGCTACGTGTGTCAGGGATTGTTCAGCTTTTAAATCTGAACCTTTCGACATTTGAAAAGGCAAGAGCATATTTGGAGGGAATCCAGCTATTAAAGACTTTTGAAGGGGAAAATTACTTCGTTCTAGCACCGATTGCGCCACTTACAGCCGAGGATTTTTTACAGCAGCCTGCCCTAGTTAGTCTGCTAAAATCAAGCACAGATGAGGAATATCTGACATCTTTTCAGAAAAATAAGCGTTCGGAAGCTGAAATTACGAAGCAGTTTGGTGAGGTTTATATTGAACCGACCAAAGAAAGCACACCACTTCAAAAGCACGCTTCGGCAGATTTCACCTTTAAAGCAGGAGTTGAAGCTGAACAAACGATTGATATCAAGGATTTAACTGCAAATGAGCAAAAGATGATTGGGATTGTTCCAATGCTTGAACCGCAGGATTTTCTGGCGACATTTAAGCACCAAAATAAGAGTTATGTTGCAGATGACGAATTTTTCATTGTTGAAAAATTGAAAAAGGAACGAAAGATTAGCAACGAATTGATTAATATGGTAATTTATTTGAGCTTAGGGCGTGAAAAACAGCCGAAATTAGTTCAAAACTATGTTGATACGGTCGTTTTAGACTGGCTACAAAATAATGTCAAAACTGCTCTTGGTGCAATGCAGCGGATAAAAGCTAAGACGGATCAGAAAAATGCCAGACGAAGCGGGCGTGCCGTCAAGCAAACTACTACAGTTGGGCAAATTCCTAAGTGGGCAAGTCAAAAATTTGAAGAAAAGGTATCAGAGGAAGATATGGCAGCTATTGAAGCACGCTTTGATAAATTAAATACATAAATGGGTAAATCGTAGAAAGGGAGGGAATACGATGAGTGATTTCCAAGAGGCGCTAAGTAAGCTTGGAGCAAATTTGCCAAATTGGCAGGATAAATACCAAGCATTAATCCAAGAAAAAGTACTGACTGATCAAGAAATTCAAGCGTTTATTGCGCAAAACCAGCTAACTGAGATAGAAGTAGAAAATAGTTTGTCAAAATTATACGAATATGTCCTTGAAAGAGATAAATTTTTAAAACAGGATAGTAACCGAGTAGCTAATGGCTATCAGCCGAAGCTTGTTTTAAATCATCACTACGTAGATGTTTCTTATGTACCAACCTCAGATTTATTAGCGCAGCAAAGAGCACTTGAGCTAAAGAAACGCATTACGACACTGTATTTGCCGTCAGGCTTAAAAAATGTTGGCTTTAGCGATATTGAACGTACCGCAGAGCGCAAGAGCGCATTAAATGCAATCTTAGACTTTATCGAAGATTTCTCAGCACATCCAAAGGATTTTCATAAGGGCGTTTATTTATATGGAACATTTGGTGTTGGTAAAACCTATCTTTTAGCAGCTTTAGCCAATGAATTAGCTCAGCGGAACACGGAAACGCTCTTGGTTCACTTTCCAACCTTCGCTCAAAAAATCAAAAGTGCGATTAAGGAGGATAAAGTTAGCGTTCATATTGATACACTTAACCAAGCCCAAGTGCTTGTTTTAGACGATATTGGGGCAGAAAGTCCTTCTGGATGGATTAGAGATGAAATATTGCAACCTATTTTAACGCATCGAATGCAGGAAAATATGCCAACGTTTTTCACCTCAAATCTCAATATGAATGAGTTGGAATTGAAACTAGCACAGGCAATGCGCGGTGTTGAAGAAATTTGGCCGGCAAAGCGTGTGATGGAGCGGGTGCGGTATTTGGCAAAGGAAATACATTTAATGGGAGATAATCGCCGTGAATCAGACAATTAATTTAATGACAGCTCATTATTCAGTTAGAAAATTTAAGCAAGAAGCAATCAAGGACGAGGATTTAAAGCAGATTATTCAAGCAGGTCGCTGTGCGTCAACTTGGATGAACTTTCAAAGCTACTCAGTGATTGTTGTAAAAAGCGCACAGATTAAGCAGCAATTTTATGATATTTTAAATCAAGAAAGCGTATTGTCTTGTGATACATTGGTCGTTTTTGTGGGGGATTTGTATCGAGCAAGTCAAGTCGCTGACTACCATGGGAAAAATTTCGCACCCGAGGGGGTTGACCGTTTGCTGATTAGCTCAGTTGATGCAAGTCTAGCAGCTCAAAACACATTGCTTGCAGCAGAAAGTCTTGGCTTAGGTGGCGTCATTATCGGGACACTTCGGACACAATCAGAATTATTCTCCCAAATCTTAGATTTGCCAGTATATACATACCCGCTTTTATGCCTTGCTTTAGGCGTGCCAGATGAGATTCATCAGATTAAGCCAAGATTACCATATGAAGCAGTCGTTTTTGAAACGAGCTACCGTAAGCTTGCACCAGACTATATTGCAGCATATGATAAAATTCAGGCAGAAGTCGCTGGTAGTCGCCAAGAAACACTTTGGAGTGAGCGTTTGTCCAATTATTTTGCAATACCGGAAAATCCCTCAACTAAAGATAATCTAAAAGCACATCGGTTGTTGAAGTCTGAAAGGGAATAAATCGGATTAATCAGGCACCCTTTTTTCAAAAAATGGAAGGTGCACTTAGTTTAAGTATAAAGGAGTTTTTTATGTCATTACCAACTGTTGCAATTGTTGGCAGGCCAAATGTTGGCAAATCAACGATTTTTAATCGAATTGCCGGTGAGCGGATTTCCATTGTTGAGGACGTCGCCGGTGTCACACGAGATAGGATTTATGCAAAGGCCGAATGGTTAGGACGAGAGTTCAGCCTGATTGATACAGGGGGGCTTGATGATGTTGATGAGCCATTCATGCAGCAAATCAAACATCAAGCCGAGATTGCAATTGAGGAGGCTGATGTGATTGTTCATGTTGTCAGCGCTAAGGAAGGCGTAACGGATGCTGATGAATATGTCGCAAGAATACTCTATAAAAGCTCAAAGCCAGTCATTTTATTGGTGAATAAAGTCGATAATCCAGAGATGAGACAAGAAATCTATCAATTCTATACCTTAGGCTTGGGAGATCCGTATCCGGTTTCTGCCAGTCATGGTATTGGAACTGGGGATGTTTTGGACGAGATTATCCATAATTTGCCGAAGGAAGCAGCAGAAGAAAATCCAAATCTAATCAAATTTAGTCTAATCGGTCGTCCAAATGTCGGCAAATCTTCACTAATCAATGCGATTTTGGGAGAGGAGCGTGTGATTGTTTCAGATATTGCCGGAACAACACGAGATGCAATTGATACTTACTTCACCGATACGAACGGACAAGAATTTCAAATGATTGACACTGCCGGAATGCGCAAGCGTGGTAAAGTCTATGAATCAACGGAAAAATATTCTGTCATGAGGGCAATGCGGGCAATTGAGCGCAGCGATGTTGTCTTAATGGTCTTAAATGCCGAGGAGGGTATCAGGGAGTACGATAAGCGGATTGCCGGATTTGCACACGAAGCAGGTCGTGGCATGGTTATTGTAGTTAATAAATGGGATACCTTAGACAAGGATAATCACACCTTAAACAAGTTTGAAAAGGAAATCAGAGAGCAGTTTGCTTATCTTGCCTATGCGCCGATTATCTTCGTTTCAGCCAAGACAAAGCAACGTTTAAACAAGCTACCGGAAATAATCGCATCAGTCAGTCACTCGCAGAATTTGCGGATTGCTTCAAGTATTCTCAATGATGTCATCATGGACGCGGTGGCCACCAATCCAACGCCGACAGATAAAGGCAAGCGCTTGAAGATTTTTTACGCAACACAGGTTGCAATTAAGCCACCGACCTTTGTTATTTTCGTTAATGAAGAAGAATTAATGCATTTTTCCTATCTGCGTTTTCTAGAAAATCAAATTCGGAAAGCTTTTATTTTTGAAGGCACACCAATTCATTTAATCGCTAGAAAGAGAAAATAGGGCAAAATTCTACAAATTTTGGAGAAAAACGTCAAATTTCTTGATATTACTCAACGTGTGTGCTATTTTTTAATAGTGATTGAGGATTTAACTTAGTCATCGAGCGTAGGCTCAATATTTTTGGAGGTGTATTGATACATGGCAAACAAACAACAATTGATTGATAAGGTTGCTGAAAAAGCAAAATTATCTAAAAAGGATTCAGCTGCAGCAGTTGAAGCAGTATTTTCATCAGTTTCTGAATTTTTAGCAGCAGGTGAAAAAGTTCAATTAATCGGATTTGGTAATTTTGAAGTCCGTGAACGTTCAGCTCGTAAAGGTCGCAATCCACAAACTGGTGCAGAGATCGAAATCAAAGCTTCAAAAGTACCTGCGTTCAAACCAGGTAAAGTATTAAAAGACGCAGTTAAGTGATTACCATTTACGAAGTCTCAGCCCTCTAGCTTCTAGAGGGTTTTTATCTGCGTAAGCGAGGTTTGGCGCTGTGATTATTCCTAAAAAGAGATTTTAAAAAAGTTTAAGCAAATTTTTTACCTCTGACTCTCCGAAACTATGATATGATGAAATAAATTTAAAAATAGGAGGCGTTTAGATGACATTTCAAAAAATTGCAATTAAGGATTTAAGTTTTAACCCGTTTCGTAAAATTTCTCAAGAATGGTTTTTGATTACCGCAGGTGAGGCTATAGAAAGCTGTAATACAATGACAGCAAGCTGGGGAAGCTTGGGGCATTTGTGGAAGAAGGATGTAGTTACGGTATTTATCAGACCACAAAGACATACTAAGACAATTATCAATCAGCAGTCGTATTTTACCCTATCGTTTTTTGGAAAGGAACAAAAGAAAGCGCTGAGCTTTCTAGGTAAGGTATCAGGTAAGGATGTACCGGATAAAATTTCTCAAGCGAATTTACATCCAGTCAAGTTAGAAGAAGGCATTGCCTTTGAAGAAGCAGCGATGGTCTTTGTTGTTAAGAAGATTTATCATGACAGGATTAAGCCTGAAAACTTTTTGGTCGAAGGGATTAGTGAAGCTATTTATCCGGAGCAAGACTACCATGAAATTTTCGTTGCTGAGATTGAAGCTGTTTATTTAAAGAGTGAATAATGAAAGTCGGTTGTCTGAGTTGAAGGATTATGAAAAGTTAAGTCGAAGCTATTATAATAAGGTTGCTAGTCGCTTTGATTACTCGTTGGACGGAGTATTTAGCCTGCCGTTTAAGAAATTAATTGCGCATGATTTAAAGCTAGATGAGGGCGCTAAAATTTTAGATGTTGGTAGCGCTAATGGCAAATTGCTTGATTATCTCAGCCGAAAGCAAGCAATCAACGGCTTTGGGCTGGAGATTTCTGAAAATTTTGTTGCGATTGCTAGGCAAAGCTACCCGCAGTTTAGTTTTCATCAAGGCAGTGCGCTGTCAATGCCATTTCCTAAGGATAGCTTTGACGTCTTGATTTGTTCGGCAAGCTTTCATCATTTTCCAAATCCCAGACAATTTCTTAAAGAAGCAAGACGAGTACTAAAGAATGATGGTAGATTAGTGATTGCTGAAATTCATCTACCCATTTTTTTGAAATATTACAATCAATATCTTGATAAATACAATCACGAAGGAGATGTCAAAGTCTATTCACCTCGTGAGCTGGCGCATTTATTTGCTATTTCAGGATTTGAGTTGATTAAAAAACGAATCATTCTTCAAATCCAATATTACGAATTAAAATAGAACTGTCGTTTTTCGGCAGCTTCTTTTGTTATAATTAAAATGTTGAAAAGTATAAACGATAGAAAGAGAGTGATTTGTGTGTACGAAGAACGCCCGATTATTGCCCTTGATTTTCCAAATATGGCAGAGGTGAGCAGTTTTTTAGCAAGGTTTCCTAAAGAGGAGCAGCTTTTTGTCAAGGTAGGCATGGAGCTGTTTTATCAAAACGGTCCGGAGATTGTCCGCTATTTGCGTAAGCTGGGTCATGATGTTTTCTTAGATTTAAAGCTGCATGATATTCCAAATACGGTCAACTCAGCGATGAAAGGTATTGCAAAGCTTGATGTCGCAATAACGAACGTACACGCTGCGGGCGGTGTTGAGATGATGAAGGCTGCAAAAGAGGGGTTAATTTTGGGAACACCTAGGGGCAAGAGTCTTTCAAAGTTGATTGCGGTAACGCAGCTGACCTCAACGAGCGAAAATCAAATGCACGATGACCAATTAATCCAAGTGCCGTTGCTTGAAAGTGTTAAGCATTATGCTAAAAGAGCTGCAGAGGCAAATCTTTGCGGTGTTGTCTGTTCGGCACTAGAAGCTGAGGTGATACATCAGGTGACCTCAGATAGCTTTGTCTGCTTAACGCCCGGCATTAGACCGGCAACTTCGGCAGTTGGCGATCAACAGCGAGTCGTTACACCTGAGAAGGCGCGTGAGCTTGGTTCAAATTATATCGTGGTCGGTAGACCCATCACACGCTCAGAGAACCCCTATCAAGCTTATCTGGAGATTAAGCAGGCTTGGGGTCAATAAAAACGAACTTTACTAGGAATACAAATCAGAAATATTCGTTATTTTTATCAGTTCTGTTCAAGTTTTGGTAGAATAAAGCTGTAAAACAAGTAGCATGATACTTAAAGAGGGAGTAAATAATCATGATTAGCGTTGTAATGGGAAGTATTAGCGATTGGGAAACGATGCAGCATGCATGTATCGTCTTAGATGAATTGGACATCTCCTATGAAAGAAAAGTTGTTTCGGCACATCGCACACCTGATTTGATGTTTGCCTTTGCTAAAGCAGCAAGAGAAAATGGAACACAGGTCATTATCGCAGGAGCTGGTGGTGCAGCACATCTGCCCGGTATGATTGCTGCACAGACGATTTTGCCGGTGATTGGCGTGCCGATTGAGTCTAAGGCTTTAAAGGGTATGGATTCGCTGTTATCAATCGTCCAAATGCCAGGTGGGATTCCTGTCGCAACAACGGCAATAGGTAAAGCCGGTGCTATAAAAGCAGCATTACTTGCCGCACAGATTTTAGCGATTGAGGACGTCGCAATTTTTGAAAAAATCAAAGCAAGACGTGCAAAAATGTCTAAAGAAGCAATAGAAAGTAGTGAAAAACTTGTTTAATTTAAAACCAGGTCACACGATAGGGATTATCGGTGGCGGTCAATTAGGACGAATGATGACACTCAGTGCAAAGTATAAGGGTTATCGTGTCGGCGTTCTTGACCCGACCCCTGATTGTCCAACAGCTCAAGTTGCGGATTTTCAAATCATTGGTGCATATGATAATGTTACAAAGCTTGAGGAATTGGCTAGCAAGGTTGATGTCATCACCTATGAATTTGAAAATGTCGATGTCGATGCGATTAATCAAATCAAAGAAATCGTTCCGGTACCGCAAGGAACAGACCTACTTGCTGTTTCACAGGATCGTTTGCTTGAAAAAACCTTCTTGGAGGAGCAGGGAATTGTCATTGCGCCTTATGCGACAATCATTCACCCAAGTGATGTATCAATTGCACTAGATGAGGTCGGCTATCCGGCTGTCTTAAAAACAACACGTGGTGGCTACGATGGCAAGGGACAGCATGTCATCTACTCGCAATCAGATATTGCACCAGCACTTAATCTTTTGCGGGAAAGCACCTGTGTCTTAGAGTCAATGATTGCCTTTGAAAAAGAGATTTCAGTCATTATCTCTGGAAATGGGCAAGGTGACTACACGACTTTTCCGGTTTCTGAAAATCTGCACCGTAATAATATTTTATTTGAAACGATTGCGCCGGCACGGATTGATTGTGAGATTGCCGAGGAGGCGAAACGGATTGCAACGCAAATTGCTAAAGGTTTAAACCTTGCAGGAACGCTCTGCGTTGAAATGTTTCTGACTGAGGAGGGGGCAATTTATGTCAATGAAATCGCTCCACGTCCTCATAATTCGGGGCATTATTCGATTGAAAGCTGCTCGCAAAGCCAATTTGACACACATATCAAAGGAATTTGCGGCTTAAAGCTTGGCGAAGTCGTGATGTTAAAGCCTGCGATTATGGTGAATATCCTAGGGGACGAATATGCCGAAACGCTGGATTTGATTGAAGAAAAGCCGGATTGGAGTTTTCATTACTACGGAAAAGATGAGGTAAAAAGGGGTCGTAAGATGGGGCACGTTACCATTTTGACGAAAAACCTCGCAGATACCTTGGAGGAAATATACGAAACAAAGGTATGGGAATAAGCTGTAGCTAGATTTTAATTGAGGAGGAATTAATTCGTGATTGATCGTTATACTCGCCCTGAAATGGGGAATATTTGGACAGAAGAAAATAAATACCGTGCGTGGCTGGAGGTTGAAATTTTAGCTGATGAGGCGTGGGCGGAGCTTGGGGAAATCCCTAAGGCAGATGTTGCTAAAATTCGGGCACATGCCAGCTTTGATGTTGCAAGAATCTTAGAAATTGAACAAGAAACACGTCATGATGTTGTTGCTTTTACACGTGCAGTTTCCGAAACACTCGGCGAGGAGCGTAAATGGGTGCATTTTGGCTTGACCTCAACGGACGTTGTTGATACAGCATATGGTTATCAATTAAAACAAGCCAACGATATTTTACGTGAAGATTTGCTTAAGTTTACCGAGATTATCGGTGAGAAGGCTAAGGCGCATAGATATACTATTATGATGGGTAGAACCCACGGAGTACACGCTGAGCCAACGACATTTGGCTTAAAGCTGGCACATTGGTATTCAGAAATGAAACGTAATATTGAACGCTTTGATCATGCTGCTAAGGGTGTTGAAGCAGGGAAAATATCAGGCGCTGTTGGGACATTTGCTAATATTCCACCATTTGTTGAGAAATATGTTTGTGATAAGCTCGGTATTCGTCCGCAGGAGATTTCAACACAGGTTTTACCTCGGGATCTCCACGCAGAGTATGTTTCAGCAATGGCTTTGATTGCGACATCAATTGAGCGCATGGCGACAGAAATTCGTGGTTTGCAAAAATCAGAGCAGCGTGAGGTGGAAGAATTTTTCGCCAAGGGACAAAAGGGCTCGTCAGCAATGCCGCATAAGCGTAATCCAATCGGCTCTGAAAACATGACCGGTCTTGCTAGGGTTATCAGAGGACATGTTGTAACCGCCTTTGAGGACGTCGCACTTTGGCATGAGCGTGATATTTCTCACTCCTCAGCCGAGAGAATTATTTTGCCGGATACGACAATTTTACTAGATTATATGCTCAATCGCTTTGCGACGATTGTCAAGAATCTAACTGTTTTTCCGGAGAATATGAAACGCAATATGAACGCAACATTTGGTTTAATCTATTCACAGCATGTCATGCTCAACTTAATTGAAAAAGGAATGACACGTGAAGCTGCCTACGACTTGGTGCAACCAAAAACTGCTGAAAGCTGGGATAATCAAGTTGACTTTAGACCACTACTTGAAGCAGACGAGCGCATTACTGCTCATCTATCCAAGGCAGATTTAGATGAAGCTTTTGACCCAACCTATCACCTGAAACGTGTTGACGAAATTTTTGAACGTGTGGGTTTAGCATAGCTGACTTTTCGATAGCTTGCGTTGAACAGCAGCTATAGGTTGTAAAAATTTATAAATATTACAGTAGTGAGTAGCGCTACGCTAGAATTAAGACAAAGGAGTAGCGCTGTCTTGCTTTTAAGAAATTGTTCCAATTGACACCGCTTGGCTTTTGCATATTATAATAATTTGGCTCGGAGTGATATGCTCCAGCCTTTTTTTGTCGGCACTGCTTGTCCTCCGTAAATTGCGAAGATTAACAGCGGTGCAAAACTTTCTCCCAGCCTTAGATAAAAAATTTTAAGTTTTAGGAATTTTTCTCAAATTTGTTAAGTTTTATCTTTCTTTTCTCTGAGTTATATGTTAGAATTAATTTAATGAAATGGTTTACAAAATCGAAAATGTAAGTTGACAGGAGGGGTTGTCATGTTTAAACTACT